>JAUXGW010000006.1 GCA_030621865.1 Actinomycetes bacterium | reverse complement strand
CTTCGGTATCTGTTCGACGGACACGGCCACGACATCTGGGGACTGATCCTCATCGTGTTGGGTGTTGTGGCTGCACTGGGGATCTGGTTCGGTCTGGGCGCCGTGGTCGGCAGGGGCATCGCGAATGGAACCGGGATCGCTGTTGGAGTCCTGAGAGTGCTCGTGCCTCTGGCGCTCGTCGGTGGAGGGATAGCCCTCATTCGGGGACCTCGGGTCATCCCGGAGCAAGCAGATGCTCCCAAGCCCAACCCGGAGGGCCATACATCAGTGATGGATGCGTCCGAAGCCACCGCGCAGGAACCGCCGGCACGGCATCACAGCCCGCCCCGAACTGTGGCCGGTCTGATCGTGGCCGCCCTCGTCGTGGTCGGTCTCGCCCACTTGACACTTGGCGGCGATGCGACCGTTGAAACCGACGGCATCGATGCAT
Organism: Actinomycetes bacterium; assembly: GCA_030621865.1. Lineage (GTDB taxonomy): Bacteria > Actinomycetota > Acidimicrobiia > Acidimicrobiales > Microtrichaceae > JAHRAZ01. The sequence continues at coordinate 34,933 of JAUXGW010000006.1, read as the reverse complement.
TCGACTCCGCCGGTGGACTTGTGGGGGCCTCCACCGCCGGAGCGCTGGCGAGCGCCATCGGGACCATCGGGGCGATCGTTCTGCTCGTGCTCCTGGGTGTGTTGTCCATCAGTCTTCTGAGTGGCCGTTCGTTGAAACAGATGGCTCAATGGATCTCCGCATCTACGACCCCCGCGCTGGCGAAGGGCGGCGAATGGCTGAGCGGATTGTTCCGGATCGGCGCAGACGATTCTGCGGGGCCGACCGATGACTCCTCGCCCGAGGCGCCATCAGTCGATCTCTATGATCAGGACGACGGCGACGAAAGCGACCTTGTCGTGCCGCCGAAGCCATCGAGGAAGACCAGGAAATCCAAGCCCAAGGTGAGTGTCGGGCAGCAGGACCAGGACATGGATCCGACCCAGCTCGACCTGGATCTGGGTCCGCTGGCCGAAGCATCACCCTGGAAGCTCCCCGCTCGCAAACTGCTGTCCGTGTCGAGCAAGAGAAGTGTGGACACCAAGATCGTGGAGGAGCGGGGCCGGGTGCTGGAGTCGGCTCTGGCTGATCACGGAGTGCAGACGCGCCTGGTCGGGATGGTTGTCGGGCCCACGGTTACGCGGTACGAACTCGAGCTCGGTACCGGCGTGAAGGTTTCCAAGGTGACCTCACTCAACCGCGACATCGCCTATGCAATGGCGTCAGCAGATGTCCGGATCCTCGCTCCCATCCCGGGCCGACAGGCCATTGGGGTCGAGGTTCCCAACACGGATCGACAAGTGGTGGCCCTCGGCGACATTCTCACTTCCCCCGAAGCCCAGGAGGCCTCACATCCGCTGGAGGTCGGTGTGGGTCGCGACATCAACGGGCACTCGGTGTTGATGAACCTGGCCACGATGCCACACCTTCTGATCGCAGGTCAGACCGGCTCTGGCAAGTCGAGTTGCATCAACTCGATCATCACCTCGGTGATGATGCGTTCCACTCCCGAACAGGTCCGGTTGATCCTCATCGACCCGAAGCGGGTGGAACTCACCCAGTACGACCGCATTCCCCATCTCCTCACCCAGGTGGTGTCCAATCCGAAGAAGGCCGCCAACGCACTGAATTGGGCCGTGAAGGAGATGGAACGTCGGTACGACGTCCTCTCGGAGGTCGGCGTTCGGGACATCACCGGATACAACGCCGCGTTTGACCGCGGAGACTTCACTCCGAAGTCGGATTCAGACGGCGAAGCCGAAACGGACGACGGGACCTACCAATCAGGTTCCGACTCGGGCAGGGAGCACTCACGCCTGCCTTTCATCCTTGTTGTGGTTGATGAGTTGAGCGACCTCATGATGGTTGCCGCCCGTGATGTCGAAGATTCGATCTGCCGCATCGCCCAGATGGCGAGGGCGGTCGGAATCCATCTGGTGATCGCAACCCAGAGGCCGTCGGTGAACGTGATCACCGGTGTCATCAAGGCAAACATCCCGGCAAGGTTGGCGTTCTCGGTGTCATCCGCCACGGACTCCAAGGTGATCCTTGATCAAGGCGGCGCCGAACGTCTCATCGGTCAGGGCGACATGTTGTTGCTTGGCCCCGCTTCCTCTGCTCCGCAACGAATCCAGGGTGCGTGGGTCGAGGAGAGTGAAGTTCGATCGATTTCTTCCTTCTGGAAGAAACAGGCCCCGAATGTGGAGCAGTACTACGAAGACGACGTGGAAGGATCCGATTCCCGTGATTCGGGGATCGGGGGAACCTCCGGGGGCAGTGACGATGATGAGTTGTACGCGCAGGCATTCGAATTGGTGGTCCGCTCCGGACTCGGTTCCACCTCGATGCTCCAACGAAAGCTCAAAGTGGGGTTCGCCAGGGCCGGCCGACTGATGGATCTGCTAGAGCAGCGCGGGATTGTTGGTCCATCCGAAGGTTCGAAGGCCCGGGAAGTTCTCCTGACGGAAGAGGATTTTGAAAACATGTCCGAATCCGGACAACTCTGAATCCTTCGGCACCAACGCCGACCGCAGCACACCCCGCAGCCTGGAGGCAACCTGATGAACTTCACCGAGATGACGAGCGGTCTCCGGTTCCCCGAGGGACCAATTGCCATGTCCGACGGATCGGTGCTCCTTGTGGAAATTGCCCGGGGCACCCTGAGTCGGGTTCAACCAGACGGTGACACAGAAGTGGTTGCCGAGTGTGGGGGAGGACCCAATGGCGCTGCCCTGGGACCCGATGGTGAGGTGTGGATCGCCAACAATGGCGGCAATTTCGAATTCCTCGACCTCGACGGCATGACAGTCCCGCTGGACTCATCCGACAACTACGACTTCGGGCGCATCGAACGTGTTGATCCCGCCACGGGCAACGTTGAGATCATCTATTCCGAATGTGATGGCAGGCCCCTACGGGCTCCGAATGATCTGGTCATGGACGCACACGGCGGATTCTGGTTCACCGATCACGGACGACGCTCGGAGCGAAGTGCTGACCGAGGTGGAGTCTTCTACGCCCGTTGCGACGGTTCGGAGATAGGGGAGGTGCTTCAGCCGCTCGAGTCCGCAAATGGCATCGGACTCAGCCCGGATGGTTCCAGGCTGTACGTGGCCGAAACCCACACGGGCCGTGTCTGGAGCTGGGATGTCCCGGAGCCGGGAGTCGCTGTGGGCGGAGGCTTGATGCCACCAAATGGCGACCTGCTGGTCGGGCTGCCCGGTCTTCAGTTGTTCGACTCGCTCGCAGTGGACGGTGAGGGAAACGTTTGTGTTGCCACTTTGGTCAATGGTGGGATCACCGTGGTGTCGCCGGATGGCGAGTCGGTGGAGCACGTTGCAGTCGACGACACCATCACCACCAACATCTGTTTCGGTGGCGAGGATCTTCGAACCGCCTTCATCACAGCTTCAAGCACGGGCAGGTTGCTCAAGGCACAATGGCCGACGCCTGGACTGGCTCTTGAGTGGTCGTGACTACTCTGGGAAGGTGACCCGCTCCTTCTGGGTCGAGACCCTCGGCTGTCCAAAGAATCAGGTTGATTCCGAAAAGCTCACCGCAGGCATGCTTGCCGACGGACTGGTTGCTGCGCGGACTGCGGACTCTGCCGACCTGGTCGTCGTGAACACCTGTGCCTTCATCGAAGAGGCACGGGAGGAATCGATTGCGGCCATCCTCGACCTTGATGAGTTCCGTTCCGGCGGCGCCGAACTCGTCGTCACCGGATGTATGGCCGAGCGTTACGGTTCCGAATTGGCTGATGCGCTCCCGGAGGTTGACCGGGTCGCCGGATTCGGTGTGCCGGTGACCCTGAGCGCCAAGCCGTCCGCCACAGGATCAGGTTCTGCGCCGCCTCCATTGATGGATCTCCTGAACATGGCCCGGCCACCTGCGGAGGCGCCATGGGCTTACGTGAAAGTGGCCGAGGGCTGCGACAAAAAGTGTGGCTTTTGCGCCATTCCCAGCTTTCGTGGCACCCAAGTGAGCCGAAACATCGATTCGATCCTTGATGAGGTCGATCAACTGGCTGTCCGCGAGGTCGTGCTGATAGCTCAGGACCTCGGTGCGTACGGGCGAGACGGAGGCCGGGGCGAGCGTCGCATCGTGGAGTTGGTTCGCAGGGTCTCAGAGGTGACGGACTGGGTCCGTCTCCTGTATCTGTATCCCTCGGAGTTGTCCGAGGAGTTGATCGAGACGATCGCAGCATCACCCGTTCCGTATTTCGACCTGTCGCTTCAGCATGTGTCGGAGCCACTGGTGCGGAGAATGCGCCGACCGGGGTCAGCCGAGTCATATCTCGAACGTATTCAGCGGATACGCGAACTCAACGCCGATTCGGCGTTCCGCTCCAACTTCATAGTCGGTTATCCCGGGGAGACCGAAGCTGATCAGGACGCACTTCTGGAGTTCGTGAGCGAGGCACAACTCGACTGGTGCGGCTTCTTCCGATATTCCGAAGAAGAGGGAACATACGCCGCGGACCTTGACGGCGGGGTTCCGGATGAACTGGTGGCGGACCGACTGGCCGAGCTCCGCGAGATCCAGGATGACATCAGCGCGGCGCGCCGGGACGCACTGATCGGGATCACCACAAAGGTGCTGGTTGACGAGATCGGACTGGGCCGGTCACACCGTGAGGCGCCGGAGATCGACGGCATGATCTGGGTGCCCGAGTCACTGGAGGTCGGGCAGTTTCATGACGTTTCAATTGTGGCGGCAGAAGGCCCGGACCTGTTTGCGGAGTTGATCGAACCATGACCGCGAACAGCGAGCGGACCTATGGGCCCTCGGCGATCATCACTCCGGCCAATGCGATCACGATCGTGCGCTTGCTCCTGGCCCCGGTGGCCTTCTGGCTGATTGTGGATCAGGGATCCGGGTGGGGCCTTTTCATCCTCTGGTTTGCGATCACGGCATCGGACAGCCTCGACGGCTACCTGGCTCGCAGACAGGGAACGACTCGTTCCGGGGCGTTCCTCGATCCGCTGGCCGACAAGGTCCTCGCTCTGGGCGGCATGTGGGCGATGGTGATCGAAGGTCGGTTCTGGTGGCTTCCAGTGGCATTGATAACGCTGCGGGAAGCTCTGATATCGGGTTTCCGCTTCTATTGGAGCCGAAAGGGTCTGGCGGTGGAGGCCTCGCGTATTGCCAAGGCCAAAACCTTCCTGCAGTTCAGCTCAGTCAGCCTCGTGGTGCTGCCCCTCACCACAGACATCACATGGCTGGCAGATGTTGCGCTGTGGTCGGCCGTGGCGGTGGCATGGATCAGCGCTCTGCAGTATGTGACTGCGGGATCTCGCGCCACATCGGACATGGCTCGTTGAACCAGTGCCCCGGACACGGGTCACCGCAATTCCGCTCGACCGGTAGATTCATTGGATGCGCGTTGAGGTGGTTGCGGTTGGAACCGAGTTGCTCCTGGGTCAGATAACTGACACCAACAGCTCCTGGATCGGCGAGCAGTTGGCGATGGAGGGATTCAACTCCTTCTTCCAGACCAAGGTGGGAGACAATCTGAAGCGACTCTCCGACACCATTCGACTGGCACTCGAGCGAAGCGATGCAGTCATCTGTTGTGGCGGTCTCGGTCCGACCCAGGATGACCTCACCAGAGCTGCCATTGCTTCGGTCATGGGAGTACCCCTGGAGTCGGATGAGGAGATGGAAAACCGGATCATCTCGATGTTCTCCGGTAGCTCGCGCAGAATGTCGATGAACAATCTCCAGCAGGCGGAGAAGCCTGTGGGTGCCGAGTTCATCCCGGAAATGCCCGGCACAGCGCCGGGATTGTTGTGTCCGATCGACTGGCCCGACCCGGAATCCGGGGGCGAACCGATCCCGAAGGTCATCTATGCCGTCCCCGGCGTCCCGTGGGAGATGAAGGAGATGATTGCCGGCACTGTTCTGAACGATCTCCGGAAGCGAGCCGGAATCGAATCCGTGATCAGGTCTCGGACTCTGCGAACCTGGGGTGAGTCCGAGTCCGGACTTGCGGAGATGCTTGCCGAGCGCATCGACGAGCTGGATGAGTCCGGCAATCCCACCCTCGCATTTCTGGCATCCGGACTGGAAGGCCTGAAGGTGAGGGTCACCGCGAAAGCTGAGTCAGCCTCCGAAGCCGACAGGATTCTTGATCGCGAAGAGGACTTCCTGAGGGGCATTCTCGGGCCGTTGGTCTTCGGGGTGGATGACGAGACCATGGAATCGTCCGTGTTGGCGATGTTGCGTGAACGCTCAATGACGCTGGCGGTTGCCGAGTCACTGACCGGCGGAATGGTCGGATCCCGAATCTGTGATGTCCCCGGTGCGTCCGAGGTGTTTCTGGGAGGAGTGATCAGCTACGCAACGCAGGTCAAGTTCGACCTTCTCGGCGTGAGCCCCGGACCCGTCGTCACCCGGGAGGCTGCATTGGAGATGGCCCGCGGTGCCCGCACGCTGATGGGTGCAGACGTGGGAATCGCTGCCACAGGAGTCGCCGGACCGGATACCCGGGAGAACCGTCCCGCCGGCACCGTGTGTCTCGCTGTGTCGATTGGTGATGCCGGAGGGGGAGTCGAGGACTCAATCGAAGTGAGGCTGCCGGGACGCCGGAGACAGGTTCGGGAGTTCAGCGTGATCTCATTGCTGGGCCTGCTTCGCAGGCAACTTTCAGGAATTGAGTGAAAGATGGGCGAAAATGCTTGAGTCGAACAACCGTTCGTAACTACACTGTTGTCACTCGGAGTTCCTGATCCGGGGTTCGGCAACAACCAATACCGCAGCTACCCAACACCACTGCAACGGTGCCTTGTCACACCCCGACAATATGTTGACTCCACGAGATCCAACCAAGGGGAATGAACGTGGAAGACAAAGAAAAAGCACTTGAAATGGCCCTCGGCCAGATTGAGAAGCAGTTCGGCAAAGGCTCGGTCATGAAGATGAGCGACAAGGGCACGATGGCGATTGATTCCGTGCCCACTGGAGCGCTTGCGCTTGATATCGCTCTGGGTATTGGTGGTTTGCCCCGGGGGCGTGTCACGGAGATCTTCGGTCCTGAGGCATCCGGCAAGTCAACGCTCGCCATGCACGTCGTGGCTGAAGCGCAACGTAATGGTGGTGTCTGCGCCTACGTCGACGCGGAACACGCCATGGATCCCGTATATGCGGCGAAGCTCGGCTTGGATGTGGATGAACTCCTCATCTCTCAGCCGGACACCGGGGAACAGGCCCTCGAGATCACCGACATGCTCGTGCGTTCCGGTGCAATCGATGTGATCGTGATCGACTCCGTTGCGGCACTCACGCCTCGCGTTGAAATCGAGGGCGACATGGGCGACACCCACGTTGGCCTTCAGGCACGGCTGATGTCACAGGCGCTGCGCAAGCTCACCGCAAACCTGAACAGGTCACAAACCATCTGTATTTTCATCAATCAGCTTCGGGAAAAGATCGGTGTCATGTTCGGTTCGCCGGAGACCACTCCTGGCGGTCGTGCACTGAAGTTCTACAGCTCTGTCCGCCTCGACATTCGCCGGATTGAGGCCATCAAGGATGGTGTTGAGATCGTGGGTAACCGCACTCGTGTGAAGGTCGTCAAGAACAAGGTGGCTCCACCGTTCAAACAAGCCGAGTTCGACATCATGTACGGCAAGGGAATCAGTCGTGAAGGGTCCCTGCTGGATCTGGGTGTGGACCTCAGCATCGTGAAGAAGTCCGGTGCCTGGTACACCTATGAGGGTGAACAGCTTGGTCAGGGCCGTGAGAAGGCCAAGGTGTTCCTCACCGAGAATCCAGAGATCATGGTCGAAGTCCAGGACCGCATTCTCAAAGAGGTCGGAATCTATGAGTCAGATGAGCCAGAGGTCGACACGGAGACCGGGGAGATCCTGAGCGACGACGACCTGCCCATCAGCCTCGACTGACAATCGATTCCGCTCCGGCCGTAGCATGTGTCCCGTGAGCAAGCGGTACATGGTCCGCACCTTCGGGTGTCAGATGAATGAGCACGACTCGGAGCGTCTTGCCGGACTACTGGAAGCGGATGGCTACGAACCGGTTGATTCGGAGTCTGAAGCCGATGTTGTGGTGCTCAACACTTGCTGTATCCGCGAGAACGCCGATTCGAAGCTCTACGGCACGCTGGGTCATCTCAAGTCCCTCAAGGACAGGAATCCTGACCTGGAGATCATGGTCGGAGGCTGTCTCGCCCAGAAGGATCGGGACCTGATCGCAGAAAAAGCTCCGCATGTTGGAGTTGTGTTCGGAACCCACAACGTGGGCCGGGCGTTGGAACTCCTCGAAGAACATCGCCATCGTGGTGGGCCAGTGATCGAAATCCTGGAAGAGACGATCGCAGCGGATCACGAATCATTCCCCTCCGCGCTTCCGGTGGTACGCGAAGTGGGCTGGGCCGCATGGGTGACAATCCAGATCGGCTGTGACAACAACTGCGCCTTTTGTATCGTCCCGTCGGTACGCGGAGTCGAAATATCCCGACCATTCGGCGACATCCTGCGCGAGATCGAAGACGCGGCGGCCGATGGTGTATCCGAAGTGACGCTGCTGGGTCAGAACGTGAATTCATATGGCAGGGACATCACCCTTGACCTCCGGACCCGGGTGGGATCGGCCGGCGCGCCCGATCCTTCAGGAATTGTCGACCTGGCCGGCCGAAGCTGGGCAGAAGGCGAACCGCGCGGCAGACCGTTGTTCGCCGATCTGCTGCGATCGGTCGGCGCCATCGAAGGCATCGAACGTGTTCGATACACGAGCCCTCATCCAAAGGATCTCCGCGACGACACCATTGCGGCGATGGCAGAGACCGACTCGGTGTGCGCTCATCTGCATCTACCACTCCAATCCGGCAGTGACCGGATTCTCGCAGCCATGCACCGGGGATACACAGCGGAGCGATACATGGATCGACTCGATCAGGCCCGTGCCCGGATCCCGGATCTCGCAGTGAGCACCGACATAATCGTCGGCTTTCCCGGCGAGACCGAACGCGAGTTTGCCGAGACGCTGGAGATCGCTGCCGAGGCCCGCTTCGACAACGCTTACACCTTTGTGTATTCACCAAGGCCGGGGACCGAAGCGGCCGACATGACCTCACAGTTCGTCGATCATGGCGTCGCAGTCGAACGGATGCAGAAGTTGCGGACCGTGGTCGAGCGTTCCTCGAGGCTCGCACAGGTCGCACGCATCGGGAATACCGAGACCGTGATCGTGGAGGGACCGTCCAAGCGGAATCCGGATCGACTGTCGGGCCGAACCGAACACAACCGTCTGGTTCACTTCAAGCCTCCCGTACCAATCCGGGCCGGTTCGCTCGTGTCGGTGCGAATCGTGGAAGCCTCGATCACCAACATGATCGCCGAGTTCGTCGACCTGGTGAAGGAACCCACACACAAGACCCGGATTCCGGTGGCCGCCGGGTGAGTCCCACACTGGTTCAGCTGTTGGCCGCCAGCGGCGCTGACGCAACGTCGAATGCAGACGCAGTACCCGCCTCGAACGTGGAATACCGGTTTGATCCGGAGCGTACGGTGGGCCTGCTGGCTCGCTCCCTGGCCGTGCTGCATTCCATTGTCCCCCCGACAGAAGAACAAGCGTTGAGTACCTCGGCGGTTCTGGCCGACAGAACGGCAGATCCGATTCGAGCGGATCAGCTGGATGAGGGGTACGCGCACATGAGTCCGGATCGGCTGTTGGAGATCCTTGCGGACTCAGAACCGTCAGCCGACGGACCATTGGTTGTGACCCATGGTGATCCCACCCTGGATACCCTGCGCTGCGTAGACGGAAAAGCAGTTGGATTCGTCGACTGGGAGGGAGCAGGAGTTGCTGATCCGCACCGCGATCTGGCGGCAGCGGCGGCATCAATCGCAGCGAATCTCGGTCCGATGCTGGTTCCGGTGTTCTTCGAGACCTACGGACGTCGGCCGGATCCTTCCCGCCTCGAGTGGTGGTCGCTGGCGTTGCAGCTGAGGCCGAGGCCATGACTCCCGGATGACATACAGGCAACCGGGTCGACACCTCGCACTGATGGGGCCGACCACATCCGGCAAGACCTCGGTGTCGATCGAGATGGCTGTGCGCAGGACCGAGGCGGGCCACCCGACCGAGATCGTCAGCTGTGACTCGATGCAGGTGTACCGGGGAATGGATGTCGGCACCGACAAACCAACGGAATCCGACCGGCGGGGGATTCCTCATCACATGATTGATGTGGTCGCTCCAACAGAGGATCACAATCTGCCGAAGTTCATTGCGGAGGCTGACCGGCGCATCGACGAGATCGAGTCGCGGGATGCTGATGCCCTGCTGGTGGGCGGAACCGGCCTGTACGTACGAGGTCTGGTGGACGGATTCGATCCACCACCCCGGTACCCGCAGGTGGCGACGGATCTGGAGTCGGAATCCACCGACGAACTCACCGAACGCCTCCGGCGACTGGATCCGCTGGCGCTCAGCCGCATTCCGCCAAGGAACCGCCGCCGACTGGTACGTGCACTGGAAGTGACCATCGGATCGGGTCAACCGTTCTCCTCATTCGGTTCGGGACTCGATTCGTTTCCCGGCACACCGTTTGTCCTCACGGGATTGTGGCCCAGCCGCGAAGAGATCACTGACAGGATCGCCCAGCGGTATGAAACACAATTGGCAGATGGAATGCTCTCGGAGGCGCAGATCTTGGTGAACCTCGGCGATCAGCTTTCGCGAACTGCCGGTCAAGCCCTGGGATACCGGGAACTGATGTCACACCTTCGTGGTGAGTGCTCGCTCCCCGAGGCCCTCGAGCGAGCCAGGATCCGAACCCGCAAGTTCGCAGTTCGTCAGCAACGCTGGTTCGTCCGGGATCCGCGAATTGTGTGGTTTGATCCTCCGTCCACGCTCGGAACCACCCCGACGCCCGTTGCTGACAATGCCAGGGATGAACTGCTCGAAGCCCGGGCGGAGGTCACTGTGGAGGCAGTGTCGCGACAAATCATCGATCTGTGGCACAAAAGGGGTTCAGAGCACCTTGGATCGGTGGGTAGCGTGGATCAGAACCCATAGTCAGAAAGCGCCAAGTGTTACGTCTCGGCAAGTATCACGGACTGGGCAACGATTTCCTCGTGGCCCTCGAGTCCGACAACCCGAATCTGACTCCGGACCCGATAACGGCGCGCGAACTGTGCGACCGCCATCGAGGTGTCGGAGCGGATGGACTGATTTTCGGATTACACCACAGCAGCGCCGATCTGGACATGGTTCTGATCAATTCCGACGGGTCACCTGCGGAGGTTTCGGGTAACGGAATTCGCTGCCTTGTCCACGCATTTCTCCGGGCGTCGGGATCCGACCTCGACCTGATACACGTCGAGACACTCGGTGGACTCCGAACCGTGAAGGTGGTCGGAGGCGAAACCGCCACGGAAATGGTGCTCGAGGTGGACATGGGTGCGGTGTCGGGCGGCCCGTCACTGACACCTGAAAGCTCCAGCTATCCAGCACATCACGTGGGCACATTCGACATCGGCAATCCCCATCTGGTGCTCGCCGTGGAAAGCCCGGATCAGGTCGATGTTGCGGCCGATGGCGCAGCCCTCGAAGCGGGGTACTCCACCGGAATGAATGTTCACTTCGTATCGGTTCGTTCTGATGGTGATCTGGAGTTGCGCGCGTGGGAACGAGGCGCAGGGGTCACCGAAGCCTGCGGTTCCGGTGCAGCGGCCGCGGTGGCCGCCGCCACCGAATGGGGATTGGTGGAGGGTTCCACCGGGGTTCACATGCCGGGTGGCACTGCCGTGGTGGACGTGAATGCCGAGTCCGTGATGTTGACCGGCCCATCTGTGTTCGTGGCGGAGGTGAACGTACCTTGAGTCCGGCACCCGACGAGCCAGTCAGACCTTCATCATCCGCCGACTCCCACCGCGGGGCGTTCGGAGAGTTCGGTGGTGAATCCGATGCATTCATCGAGCGAACATTCCGGGAGCGGATACTGCTGATCGGCGTGCAGCTGCCGGACACAACCCGCGAAGAAGTGGAAGCCTCCCTCGACGAGCTCGAGTTGTTGGTGGACACTGCCGGCGCCGATGTCGTCGGTCGAATGATTCAGCGACGGGAGCGTCCGGACCCGGCCACCTATGTCGGTCGTGGAAAGGTGCTGGAGATCCTCGATGCCGCCGAGGCCGAAGACTGCGACACGGTTGTGTTCGACGACGAACTCAGCCCCGCCCAACAAGGAAACCTCGAGAAGATACTCAAGCGTTCTGCCATCGACCGCACCGCGGTGATTCTGGACATATTCGCCCAGAACGCTCATAGCCAGGAAGGCAAGGCCCAGGTGCAGTTGGCACTGTTCAGGTATCGCCTGCCGCGGCTGCGCGGAAAGGGTTTGAGCCTCTCGCAGCAAGCCGGCGGAATCGGGGCACGCAGAGGTCCGGGTGAAACTCAGCTCGAAATCGACCGGCGACGCATTTCGCGCCAGATCCACAAGCTCGAGTCGGATCTCGAGGTGATCAAGAAGAACAGGGCGACACAGCGAAAGGGCCGGGAGCGTTCTGACCGCAGACACATCGTGATCGTCGGTTACACGAACGCCGGCAAATCAACTCTGTTGAATCGTCTCACGGATGCCGGAGTGCTTGTGGAAGATCGGCTCTTTGCCACGCTCGACGCCACTACCCGCAAACTTGATCTTCCCGGTGGAGAGACTGTGCTGGTCACCGACACAGTGGGTTTCGTCCGCAAACTTCCGCACCATCTGGTCGAGGCCTTCCGCTCCACGCTCAGTGTGGCGCTCGAGGCGGATCTGCTGATCCATGTGGTCGACGGGTCCGGTCCCGATCCTCAGGGCTGCATCGATGCCGTGCGCGAGGTGCTGGCCGAAATCGGAGCGTCGCAGGTGCCTGAGATGTTGGTGTTCAACAAGGCCGACCTGTCGGAGCGTCCGGCCGCGTTGGCGGCCAGGAATCCGGGTTCAAGCTGCATTTCGGCCGGAAGCGGAATCGGGATTGATGACTTCCTGGTCAACGCTGCCGACCAGATCAGGGCCGGCATGCCGATTGCCACCTTCGAGGTGCCCTATTCGCGTGGAGATGTGGTTGCCACGTTGCATCGCAAGGGAGAGATTCTCTCGGAGGAGGCCACTCCTGACCTGCTCAGGATTCGCGCCCGGATTCCGGAGGCGGTTCTCCGGCGCAATCACGAGTTTGCGGTGGATATCGATCATCAGGACGTGGATCCAACGGTGGCGGCGGGCACCACTCCATGACCGGTTTCGTTCCGCCCCCATATCCCTATGACCGCCTGGTGCCGATTCACGAGATGGCAGCGGAGCACAGCGGCGGGGCAGTCGATCTGTCCATAGGAACACCATGTGATCCTCCGCCAGACGCAGTGATTGACGCACTTGCCGGATCAGGAGCCGAACGCGGCTATCCGCCATCTGTGGGATCCGATCAGTTCCGCGATGCCGTCGCCGGATGGTTTGAGCGCCGCTTCGGCCTCCACATCGACTCCGCACATCTGGCCGCATGTGTGGGTACCAAGGAGTTGGTGGTCGGAATACCTCACTGGTTGAAGCTGCGGTCCCCTTCGAAAGACACAGTGCTGTATCCGCAGATCAGCTATCCGAGTTACGCGATGGGCGCAGAACTGGCCGGATGCCGGGCTGTCGCCGTACGCGTGGACGACCGATTCAGAATCGACCTGGACTCGATCTCGGATGCCGACGCCGACAGGGCCCTGTGTCTCTGGGTGAACACTCCCGGAAATCCGGCGGGTGGCCTCGATGACCTGTCCATGGCAGCGGAGTGGGGGAGACAGCGGGGAGTCCCCGTACTTTCGGATGAGTGCTACGTGGAGTTCACCTGGTCGGGGGAGCCGATGTTGGCCCATGGTCAGCCGGGCCGCACGATTCTTTCCGAGGGCATCGACGGTGTGCTCTCGGTGCAGTCGCTTTCGAAACGCTCCAATCTGGCAGGCCTGAGAGTTGGCTTCTATGCGGGTGATCCGGACCTGGTCCACTATCTATCCGAGGTCCGCAAGCACAGCGGCCTGATGGTTCCCGGACCGGCCCAGGCCGCGGGAGTCGCCGCACTCAGGGACCAGGAGCATGTGGAGGTTCAGCGGAAGCGGTACCTTGCCCGACTTCAACGCCTGTCGGAGATACTTGAATCCGAAGGCCTTTCCGCGCCTCTGCCCGACGGCGGTTTCTACCTGTGGGTTCCTGCCCCAAAGGGTGACGCCTGGGCGTTGGCGACCCACTTGGCGCAACAACTCGGTGTGGTCGGATCGCCCGGGGAGTTCTACGGTCCGGCGGGGCACGACCATGTACGCCTGGCTGTGGTTCAGCCCGACGAGGTGCTGGACCTTGTGGAACAGCGTGCCGAATCCTCCACATCCATCTGAGTATTTGCCAGAATCGAGACCATGAACACAACAAACGGATCAGCCAAGGCACCCTCCGGTTGGCTCTGGGCATCTCTGGTGTTCTTCGTGCTCGCCCTCGCAGGTTGCGGTGTCGCCGCGTTTGGTGGCGTTCGCGTGCTGAGCGAGTTGCCCGACTTGATTGACGAGGCCACGAACACCGTGCCCTTCGGTTCGCCGCTCAGCTACGTCGCCTCATCGGACGGTGCTGTTGTCCTCCTGACCGATTCGGCGGTCTGCCAGGGTACGGACGCATCTGGGGAGGACATTCGGTTCAGCTCCGTCGGCCCCGGAACGACCATCTCGGTGAACGAGATTGACTATGTGGATTTTCTGGTCTTCGACACCGAGGTCGATCAGACGTACTCGATCACCTGCGGCAGCGAATCTCCCTTTGACGAGTATGTGGTGGTGTCTGATCCCGGGATCGGCAATTCCCTGATCTGGATGGTCTCCGGCGGAGGTGGATTCGGGCTGTTCATCCTCCTGGCCGTGATTGCACTGATTGTGGGTCTCGTCCGCCGGAGCAACTGGAAGAAGCGGAACTCACAGCCACAACCGTTCTATGGCGTGCCGCCACAGGCTCCGTCACCGGTGGGCACCGGACCGCAGGGATCAACGCCCGGTCCGGTGAGTCCCCAGTATCCGCCGCCCGCGCCTCCAGCACAGCCCCCTGCATCTCCAACACAGCCCCCACCTGCAACACAGCCCGCGCCTCCAGCACAGCCCCCTGCATTTCCAACACAACCACCGGGGGATGAGTCTCCTCCACCACCTCCATCAGCACCTCCGCCTCCAGCGGGCCGCTGAGGCCTCGGATCATCCGTTTCGTGGATCTGTTCAAACTGACCGAGTCATTGGTCGCCATTCCCTCGGAGAGTTTCTCCGAACGTGGGCTGGTCCGTCTGATCGAGGATCGTCTCGGTTCTCTGGATCACCTGTCGTTGCACCGGGTCGGAGACAATCTCGTTGCCCGCACAGAGTTGGGCCGTGCCGGGCGCGTTGTGCTGGCCGGACACACCGACACGGTGCCGGCGAAGGACAATGACGTGCCTCGAATCGATGGAGACACTTTGTGGGGCCTCGGTTCAAGCGACATGAAGAGCGGATTGGCCGTGATGCTGGGGATCGCCGAAACCCAGGTGGCGCCCCCAGTGGATCTGTCCTTCGTTTTCTATGCGCGCGAGGAAGTTGCGGCAGAACACAGCGGTCTGATCGAGATCACCCAGGCCAATCCCGAACTCCTGATGGGCGACGTGGCGATTCTTGGTGAGCCGACGGGAGGAAGTGTCGAGGCTGGCTGTCAGGGTGTCGTCAGGATGAACGTCACACTGCGCGGGGCCCGCGCCCACACTGCGAGGGCATGGATGGGCCGCAACGCGATCCACAGGCTCAGCGATCTCCTGGACATCCTCAACGAATACGAACCGCGGCGGCCGGTGATAGCCGCCTGCGAATACCACGAGGCGTTCCTGGCTGTGACGATCGAAGGTGGATTGGCAGGCAATGTTGTGCCTGACGAGGTGACGATCCAGCTGACGCATCGATTCGCGCCGGACCGCTCCACCGAACAGGCCGAGGAATTCATGCTCTCCTCCCTGGGCGGGGTTCTCGAGAACGGGGACTCGGTCGAGGTGCTTGACCGATCGGACGCGGCTTGGCCTGCAACTGATCATCCGTTCGTGAACGGGATGATCGAGCGGCAGGGCCTCGATGTCAGGGCCAAGCTCGGATGGACCGATGTGGCAAGATTCAGCGCGCTGGGTATTCCTGCGATCAACTTCGGTCCGGGTGATGCGACTCTTGCTCACACGGCGCAGGAGCGTGTCGATCGCCAGAGCATCGAGCGAACCTACGGTGCTCTCACAGAGGCCATCGAAGTTGGATTCTGACTGCCACCGGAATTCAACCGATTGCATCGACCGGGCCGTTCCCGGCTCCGGCGGCCGTTGTTCTAACTTGGGCCGCTAGTCATGGGTGCACACCGAAGTGGGTGGACACCGCCACGAAAGGAAGAAAGTTGATTCCTCCAGAATCGTCCGACGAGTTTCTCACCCTTGCCGATGAACTCATGAAGAAGGACGGATACATCGAACCGGCCGCTTTCGGTGTGGGGCTGGCCACGATCGCGGACAGTGACGGGTCAGTACTCGACACCTGGTTCGGTTCGGTGAGTTGTGGTGACAACGAACGTACGGCCGCAGTTCTGGCCGATGTTCTGGGCCACGCTTCAGGTGCGGCCACATATCGTCTGGGTGCGGACCACTTCGCCGAGATTCTCCATTGGTTCGCTCCGTTCCTGGGCAAACCCGGCCACCGGAATGTGGCGATCCTGGAGGCGCTCGGTACCGAGACACCGGCAAAGGGTGCATTACCCACCACACGAGTGCCGGTGGTGACTTTCATTTCTGGTCTGTCCGATGCACCGGTCGACATTCATGACGCCTATCTGAGGTTGCATCTGCTTTCGCACCGTTCGGTTCAGCCACATGGTCTGAATCTGGATGGCGTGTTCGGGCTGCTGGCCAACTGCGTGTGGACCGATCAGGGACCATGTGACCTGGAGTCATTCCCGGTGGCTCAGGCGAAGGCTTCGGTCGCAGGTGAGCATCTCGTGGTCAATGGGATCGACAAGTTTCCGCGTATGGCGGATTACGTGATTCCTTCCGGAGTGCGGATCGCTGATGCGTCGCGCGTGCGGCTGGGCGCACATCTGGCTTCCGGAACCACAGTGATGCACGAGGGATTCGTGAACTTCAACGCAGGAACCCTTGGCGCATCCATGGTTGAAGGGCGTATCAGTGCAGGCGTGGTTGTCGGAGAGAACTCCGATGTCGGCGGCGGCGCATCAATCATGGGTACCCTCTCGGGTGGCGGCAAGGAAGTGATCAGCATCGGTTCTGATTGCCTGATCGGTGCCAACGGGGGAGTCGGGATATCCCTGGGCAACGGCTGCATCGTGGAGGCCGGTCTCTATCTGACCGCTGGAACCCGCGTGGCCACTTCGGACGGCAAGGTTGTCAAAGCAGGTTCGCTGAGCGGTGTGCCCGGGCTGTTGTTCCGCCGGAACTCCATCAGTGGTTCGGTGGAAGCGCTGCCGCGGGAAGGAACCTGGTCTGAAGGCCTCAACGAGGAACTCCACAATAACTGATGCCTGACACGGCACTGGTTCAGAACTGGATCAGAGTTTCCCGGGCGATCAGAGTTTCCTGAGTACGGTCACCACCACGCCGTACAGCATCACGTCGTTGGCGGGGAAGCGCATTGGTTCGAGCGACTCGTTGGCTGGTTCGAGGACGATTTCGGAGCCTTCGGAGCGGTAACCCTTCACCGTGGCTTCCTCTCCGGGGATTCCGGCGACCACCACGTCGCCGTTGCGGGCGGACGCCTCGACTCTGGCCACCACGAAATCGCCGTCGAGAATTCCCGCGTCAATCATCGATTCACCGCGGACACGAAGCATGAACAACTCGCCGTCCCCCGTGAAATCCGATGGCAGTGGAACCAGTTCTTCCACCTGTTCCTGAGCGAGTACACCCGTGCCGGCGGCCACGTCTCCCACGAGCGGCACGTGCCTCGTCGGTCGGCGTTCCGCAGTGGTCTGGGATTCCGTGTCCGAGGTGACTTCGATGGCGCGCGGTTTGGTGGGATCCCTGCGCAGGAATCCCAACCGCTCGAGTGTGTGCAGGTGATTGTGGACTGAGGAAGGTGAGGCCAGGCCCACGGCTTCGCCGATCTCGCGGACCGACGGGGGATATCCACGGTCCCGTATCGACTCGTCGATGTAGGTGAGTACGTCGTGCTGGCGCTGGGTGAGATTCTGTTCGGTCATTTGATATTCCTCCTTCGAACACCTGTTTGACCAACGTAGCACCTGAGTCGTTCCAAGTGGTGGAACACTTGTTCGGAATAGTGCTTGACGTCGAACAGTCGTTCGGACAACATGGTGATCATGCTGCCTCGAACAGTCGTTCGGAATAACTGGTCCAGTACAACTGTTCCGGAACAACTGTTCGACGGACTCGCAGGTGGCTGTCACACCCTTAATGGAGACTTCTCTCATGGCCCTAACAGTCCAGATTCCACACACTCACCGTCGCCCGTCACAGCCTTCGCTCGCATGGTTGTATCCGCCAACCCGCGTCACCTACTTGATTCGCCGGGCAGCCGTTCTGCTGGTGTTGGTGACAATCGTCGCCTGCGGCGCCCTGACTGCGTTCTCATACCTGGGTGATCCCGCACCAACCCGCCCGATCTCCTCGGGTGAGGTGATCCGTGTGGGTGCCGGTGATACGTACTGGTCAATTGCGGGCGGATACATGCCCGGGGTGGACCGGCGCGAAGCGGTCGCCGATCTGGCCGCGCTCAATGGAGGCCTCGGCAGCCTCCGTGTGGGTGATGTGATTGCGATCCCCTCACCGCGGTGAGCACCAAGCCGGTGACCTCAGTGTCGCCGGTAACAGAGCATGAGGTGATCCCCGTCGCGCAGCACTCGGTGCAGGTGGAAGGATCGGCCAACACTGAATCCACCGAGCAGGCCGGTGTCGGTGCCGCCAACCAGAGTCGGTGCGAGCGTCAGGTTGTACTCGTCGATCAGATCGTCTGCGGCAAGTTGGCCAAGCAGATGCGGCCCTCCTTCACAGATCACACTCCTGACGCCCCGCGAGTGAAGGGCCGACATGAGCTCGACCATGTCGACGCCGTCGTCGCCGGCCGCCAGATCCTCCAATCCGCTCAGATCCGGCGGCAGGGTGACGCCGCGGGGGTGAGCCATGATGGGCTTCGGTCCGTCATCGGAAAGTACTGGAGCCTCGGTTCCGAGATCCATCGATCGGCTCACCACCACGAGCGTAGGTGCAGGTTCCTGGCCATCGCGATGTCGGGCGTTCAGGGAAAAGCCCTGAGCCCGCGGCCGGTGATAACCCTCTTTGCGAACCGTGGAGGCTCCGGCCAGAACCACGTCGCTCAGCGCTCGCAGGGCCATGAACAGATCCTTGTCGCCCGGAGAGCTCAGGCCGCCGGAGAGTCCATCGCTCGTGTAGGAGCCATCGGCACTCATCACCATGTTGGTGCTCACCCAGGGTCTGCCGTCCGGTGCCGGACCGCGGTCGGCGTGAAGTACCTCGAACACGTCTGTGACGTCGTCGAGTGGTGCTCCGGCTGCAAGAAGTTGCTCCATTCGCCGGAGCGTACTTCAGGAAATGTTTTCCACAGGGTTATCCGCAGGCTGTGGACACGGAAAGAGCATGAGATTCAGTCAAATGCGGTGAGCCCGACTGCACTGAGTGATTACTCAGGCGGGAATTCGTCGGCTTCGATCACCTTCGGTGGCGCGACGGTGCCCCGTTCCGCCCGCTGGCGCAGGAATATGCACAAGTATCCACAGGTTGTACCCCTTTCGCCACACAACAGAATCCCCGTAAGGTTCGAGCGGCCCCACGGGCCGTATCCGTGTAAGGCGGAGGATCCGTGTAAGGCGGAGGATCCATGAACCGCGGAGGATCCATGAACGGCGAAGGGCCTTCCAGATGAGTTTGTCACCAGTTGAAACCGATCGACAGATCAAGAGATGGTTCACATCGGATGGAACAGATCCCCTGGACTCGGTCGAGTGGGGACAACGCGACTGTGTGATGCTCGATTTCCGCACGGACAAACCTGTCTTCGAACAACGCGATGTCGAGTTCCCGACCTCCTGGTCGGTGACTGCCGGGAACATCGTCAGCCAGAAGTACTTTCGGGGCTCCCTGGGCAGTACGGAACGCGAATCATCGCTGCGGCAGGTGATCGGGCGCGTGGTGAACGCGATCAAGCAATGGGGCCTGAAAGAAGGATATTTCTCCGACGAAGAGATAGCCATGGTGTTCGCCGACGAACTCACATATCTCCTCGTGAATCAGCGCGCTTCGTTCAACTCACCCGTCTGGTTCAACATCGGCGTCCCCGGGGCCACCCAACAGGCTGCTGCCTGTTTCATCCTCGATGTGGAAGACGACCTCGGATCCATTCTCAACTGGTATACGGAGGAAGGCCTGATCTTCAAGGGAGGATCGGGTGCTGGAGTGAACCTCTCCAAGATCCGGTCCGCCAAAGAACAACTCTCCCGTGGCGGAGAACCGTCCGGTCCGGTGAGCTTCATGCGCGGTGCCGACGCATCGGCAGGAACGATCAAGAGCGGCGGGACCACCAGAAGGGCCGCCAAGATGGTTGTGCTCGATGATGATCACCCCGACATCGAGGAGTTCGTCTGGTGCAAGGCCATCGAGGAACGCAAGGCCCACGCCCTGGAACGGGCTGGATTCGACATGTCCCTCGATGGCAAGGACATCCACTCTGTCCAATACCAGAATGCCAACAACTCCGTTCGCCTCAGCGATGAGTTCATGCAGGCTGCCGTTGGCGGCGAGACCTGGGACCTGACGGCCCGACTCGGCGGCGAGGTCATTGAGTCCGTCGATGCGAGAAACCTCCTCCGACAGATCGCGGAGGCGTCCTGGGAATGCGCAGATCCCGGAGTTCAGTTCGACACCACGATCAATCGCTGGAACACCACTCCGAATGAAGGCCGGATCGACGCCAGCAACCCGTGTTCGGAGCACCTGCGGTTGCCCAACAGCGCCTGCAACCTCGCGTCACTCAACCTTTTGTCATTCCTGGACGAGGACGAAAACTTCGACGTTGAGGGATTCGTGCAGGCGGCCCGCGTCCTTGTGACCGCCCAGGACATCCTTGTGGGTTCTTCCGACTATCCCACCGAGGAAATCGCTTCCCAGTCCGAAAGAGCACGAGACATCGGCCTTGGTTACACGAACCTCGGCGCTTCACTGATGGCCATGGGTCTTCCCTACGATTCGGAAGATGGTCGGGCCTGGGCCGCGGCTGTCACCGGGATTCTCACCGGCGCGGCTGCAGTGCGCAGTACCGAACTGGCCGAGGACCTCGAGCCGGCGCCTTTGTACTCGACCAACGCCGAGCCGTGGCAGAACGTATACGACATGCATCTCGAGTCGGCAAGGTCGGTATCGGCCGTGCAGACCCAGACCGACCTGAATCAGTGGTTGGTGGATTTGTGGCAGCAGGCCTGCGATCGCTTGAAGGTGCACGGCGCCCGCAACGCGGAACTCACCGTGGCGGCTCCCACCGGCACGATCAGCTTCATGATGGATGCCGACACCACGGGTATCGAGCCTGAACTGGCTCTGGTGAAGCACAAGAAGCTGGTGGGTGGCGGCACCATAGAGTCCGTCAATCAGACTGTGTCGAGGGCGCTGCAGGCGTTGGGTTACACCGAGTACACGATCGGTGCGATCACCGAATACCTACGCGAGAACCACACCATGTCGGGAGCTCCCGGCCTGGAACCGGCACATCTCCCGGTATTCGCCTGTGCGATGGGTGGGACTGTCGAAGATGGCACGGTCATCGCCTATGGAGGGCACCTGCGGATGATGGCTGCGCTGCAACCATTCTTCTCTGGTGCGATGTCGAAAACGGTCAACCTGCCTGAAACCACGAGTGTCGAGGAAGTCGAACTCTTGTTGATCGATTCCTGGCAAAAGGGCATCAAGTGTGTGGCCCTCTATCGGGACAACTGCAAGGTATCGCAGCCCCTCAACGTGGGGACCTCAACGGAGATAGTGGATTCCGTGGCCTCCGAAGCCCGCCGCCCGACCCGTGAGCGCCTCCCCAGGTCAAGACCTTCACGTACCATTGAATTCCGGGTGGCGGACTGCAAGGGTTTTGTGACTGTGGGCGAATACGAAGACGGCCGACCCGGAGAGTTGTTTCTCCGGGTTTCCAAGCAGGGTTCGACCCTGTCGGGAATCATGGATGCCTTTGCAATTTCGGTCAGTCATGGTCTGCAGTACGGCGTTCCCCTGGAGGCCTTCGTCGAAGCGCTGGTGGGAATGCGCTTCGAACCGGCAGGCATGACCGATGACCCGGAGGTCCGTATCGCCAATAGCCTGGTCGACTATCTGTTCCGCAGGCTGGCCATCGAATACTTGCCGCTGGAAGTGCGTCAGGACCTCGGGGTTCTGGGTACTTCCGAGCGCACCCAGCAGACTCTTCCCGGTATCGAGGAAGCAACGGTCACGGAATCGAAACGACCCGTTTCGGATGCTCCCCTGTGCATGAGCTGTGGAGTTGTCATGAGCCGCGCCGGATCGTGTTTCGTGTGTCAGGAATGTGGCAGCACCAGCGGCTGTTCCTGAGTGTCCTGATCTGCTATCTTGGGACATCCTCATTGGGGCCGGACGGCACCTTGGGAGCGGGCATAAGCGAGCATTTGAGGGACCCCTAGTGACCTATGACGTCGGCGATCGAGTCGTGTATCCACATCACGGCGCCGCAATAATCGTGCGCCGTGAGAAGCGCGAAATTGGTGGCGAAAAGAACGAGTACCTGGTGTTGGAGATGGCACACGGGGAGCTGACCCTTTCCGTACCCGTGGACAATGCCGACGAGGTCGGGATGCGACCGCCGATTGGCAAGGATGAGGTCGAGGATCTCTTCGAACTCCTGGCCAAGCGGGACATTCGCGAGCCTTCCAACTGGAGTCGTCGGTTCAAGAACCATCAGGAGAAGCTCAAGTCAGGCGACGTCTACCAGGTAGCTGAGGTAGTCCGGAACCTCTCTCTGAGAGATCAGGCGAAAGGCCTTTCGGCCGGCGAAAAGACCATGTTCGTCAAGGCGCGCGGGGTGCTTGTGTCCGAGCTGAGCTTTGCCCTGGACGTTTCCGAGGACGACGCGCTCAATGAGGTCGAAGCACGGCTTGTCTGAGGGATTCACAGTTGGGTTGTTTTGCCGATATCTCGGTCAGAAGTGACCCATGTACCCTCGACTCGTGCGTTTGAATCATCTGGGGCTCGTCCTCGCAGCCTCCTTGGCCGCGAGCGCTCTGCTCCTTGGTGCCTGCGTACCCTCGGAATCCGGATCTGCGTCAGAAGCCGGTTCTGGCTCCGATGACGCCGTGTTGCCGCCACCCCCCGACTTTCCCGAAACGGGTCAGGTGCCGGAAGATCTTCTGATCGCCGGATTGGTGTACGACTTCACAACCACTCCCACCGATCTGAATCTGTGGGTGCCCCCCACCGAACAAGCCGAGTGTGCGGCCAGCAAGATCGTGGCCGATCTCGGCGCTCCCACCCTGTCGGAACTCGGCTACCTGCCCGGCACCAGTGGCGCATCATTGAACGACATCGAACTGACGGTGGCGGAAACCATAAGGATCGGGACGCTGTTCGAGAGTTGCGTGGACATGACTCAGGCCACGGCTGCGCTGTTCATGGGAAGCGGCAACATGACTTCGGCTCAGGCACTGTGCATGGCTGACGGCCTCGCCGAACAAGGTCTCGCCGGGAGCTTCGTTGACGCCTGGGCCTTCGGCACCGAAGTCGATCCGTTCAACAACGACGCTGAGATGGCGACCGCCATGCTCGCGTATGCCAATGTGTGCCTGCCAGACACGGCGTTTACCTGGTACGGCGTGGATCTGCCCGGAGACGAGGAGATCCAGGGCGTCGAAGGTGATGACACCGGGGAAGCAGGCGAGGACCTACCGGGTTCTGCCGGAAGATCAGAAGCATCCGAATTCGAGGCCGACGAGCAAAACTGACCTGTGGGTCGGGTTCGGCCCGCCACACACAGGGAGATCTCGTTGAACTTGAATCAACACGACGTGTTGGGACTGATTCCTGCCCCGCCGTTCGACTCCATTGAACTTGGGCCGCTGAATTTCCGCCTCTATGGCCTGTGCATCGCTCTTGGGGTACTTGCCGCTGTGGCCATCGGTCAGAGGCGGTGGCGCCGATGGGGTGGTGATCCCGAGGATGTCATAACCGTCGCAATCTGGGCCGTTCCCGCTGGACTGATAGGCGCCCGGCTCTATCACGTGATCACCGACTGGGGCGACAAGTACGACGAAGGTCGCTGGGTCGAGGCCTTCAAGATCTGGCAGGGTGGCCTGGGTATTCCGGGTGGAGTATTGCTCGGTGCGATCGTCGGAATCATTGTTGCGAAAAGGCTGGTGCCGAAGCCCTTTCTCCTGGCTGACGCGATCGTTGTCGGTCTTCCTGTCGCCCAGGCGATCGGCAGATTCGGCAACTACTTCAACCAGGAGTTGTACGGCGGACCGACTGACCTGCCCTGGGGACTCGAGGTGGATTTCCTGTATCGGCCGGCGGAGTACGTCGATGTGGCAGCCTTCCATCCGACGTTCCTCTACGAGGGCTTGTGGAACCTCGCTCTGGCAGGACTGATCGTCTGGGGCTCGAGCAGGATGGTGTTCAAGCCCGGACGATGGTTCGCCGTGTACGTGATGGGTTACGGACTCGGACGGCTGTGGGTCGAATCCATACGGATTGACGAAGCGACCCTGATTGCAGGAATCCGGGTGAACATCTGGATGTCAATCGCCATCATCCTCGCCGGTCTGGTGTGGCTGCTCTGGGGCGGCGGTCCCCTTGACAAGGAGTCCACGGCCAAGTTGAAGGCGGGATCAACCTTCCCCGAGATTTTCGGTGACCAAACCCTTCACTACGCCCTTGCCGGCGGAGCGGGCGAGGAGACCGCGGACGCGGTCGCTGAAGGGCGGCCAGAGCCTGACAGCCCAGTCCCCGAAGTCCCGGCCGGTGACGACGACACAGAAGAATCCGCCGACGGGATCGATCCAGAGGAAACTGCCTGAGGCACCGAAGTGTCCGAAGGTGGCAGGAGGTGCTTCGTTTCCGCTCCAGTGTGGAACCTTGTTGCCCTTGATCTCGGGTCCGAAGCCCCAGTCGCACTCCAGTTGCCGGCCGAAGCCCGGAAGCACTCCGGGCAATCCCGGAAATCGGACGCTTTCGGCCAACGCTGCGGTGCCTGGATGAATCAAAGTGGGGGAGCGCAGCTCCTCGGCCAGCAGTGCCAGATCGCTGACCGACGAAACCAATCCTGAAGCGGGCGACCCGTGGAGCACGGAACTGTCCATGCCGAGCGGCGCCAGAACCGCTTCTCGTTGGTACTCGGCGAAGGAGAACCCCGTGGCGACCTCGACGTGTTCCGCCAGGGCGAGGTATCCGGTGTTGGAGTAGATCCGCCGACTTCCCGGAGGGCTCAGCACGTGGTCGCTGCCGAAATCCAGACCGCTGCTGTGGGCAAGCAGGTGGGCCACCGTGGCTCCCGGCGGTCCTGCCGGATCATCCAGTCGAATTGCTCCTTCTTCCACGGCGATGAGCACCGCCCACGCGGTGACGAGCTTCGTCAACGAAGCCACCGGTGACGTTCTCGTGATGTCGCCATGGGTGCTGAGTTGTCGGGGTCCGGAACTCACCGCAACGGCTGCTCCGGAA
The DNA here is from genome assembly GCA_030621865.1 of Actinomycetes bacterium. Lineage (GTDB taxonomy): Bacteria > Actinomycetota > Acidimicrobiia > Acidimicrobiales > Microtrichaceae > JAHRAZ01. Next base: position 9,749 of record JAUXGW010000006.1, on the reverse strand, counting down.
TCCCACGAGTCGACTTCGCTCAGCACCGAGGATTCTTCGCCGTCAGCGCTTGCCGGTAGCCTGTCGCTCATCGTGAAATCATCCTCCAGGAACACAATCCAATGAGCGCCACATTTGAATCCCTGGGGCTCGACGAGGAGGTTGTGCACGTACTTGCGGAGCGGGGCATAACCAGTTCATTCGCGATCCAGGAAATGAGCATTCCCGACATTCTTGCCGGCAAGGACGTGTGTGGGAAGGCAAGGACCGGATCCGGAAAGACCCTGGCCTTCGGGTTGCCGCTTCTGCAGTTGCTGCCAAGGGCAAAACCCGGCCGCCCCACCGGCATCGCGCTGGTTCCCACTCGCGAGCTGGCCACCCAGGTGAGGGACGAACTCACACCTGCGGCTCACGCCAAGGGCATTCGGATCGCTGCGATCTACGGTGGCGACAGGATCGAGAAGCAGATCAAACACCTCAAGGACGGGGTTGATTTCGCCGTATGCACTCCGGGTCGTGCCATCGATCTGATTGATCGCGGTGACCTGTCGGTTGCCGATGTCTCCCATGTGGTCATCGACGAGGCAGATCGCATGGCGGACATGGGCTTCATGCCCCAGGTCGAGTGGATACTCCGCAACGTCGAAGGCAGGCACCAGACCCTGCTGTTCTCGGCAACGCTGGACGGCGTTGTCGACGGCCTGATTCGTCGGTACCAGCACGACCCGGTCCGTCATGAGGTTGCCTCCAAGGGTCCGTCGATGGCGAACATGACCCACATCTTCCTGCATGTCCACGAGATGGATAAGTCGAAGGTTGTGGCTTCCATCATCGAGGGAGTGGATCGCACGATGATCTTCAGCGCCACCAAACACGGTGCAGATCGGCTTGCCCGCAAGCTCGAGGATCAAGGTGTCGAAGCCCGGGCGATCCACGGTGACCTCCGACAGAACCTGCGCGAGCGTTCGTTGAATGACTTCATGAGAGGCAAAGTTGCCGCGTTGGTCGCCACCGATGTGGCAGCACGCGGCATTCACGTGGATGACGTCGATGTGGTCGTTCACTACGATCCCCCCTCGGATTCGAAGACCTACGTTCATCGTTCCGGCCGCACGGCCAGGGCAGGTGAATCGGGAATCGTGGTGACATTCGTCCTCTGGAACCAGGAACTCGAGGTTCGCCGCCTCCAGAAGCGGCTCAAGCTGGAGCAACCGATGGTGGAGGTCTTCTCCAACGATCCTCGCCTCGGCGACCTGGAGAAATTCTCTGGCTGATCGGGTACAAGTCGGTGACCAAGCACCTGTCCGATCAACGGCGCCGGCGCCTCGGTGCGCACTACACACCCGATTCGCTGGCTCGACACCTGACAGAACTGGCGTGGGCTGACCTCGGCCGTTCACCCCGGCTGGTCCTTGATCCAAGTTGTGGTGGGGGAGCGTTCCTCATTGCAGCCGCCGAACGATTCCTCGGAGACGGTGTTCCCGCTTCCGAAGTCGTGTCGGAGCGCCTGGTCGGATTCGAGATCGATGCGGAGTCGGCGCAACTCGCGAGGGAACTGCTCAGGGACTGGGCACGCAACCATGGTGCGAGTTCTGAACCGCGGATCCTTGTGGCCGACGCGCTCGTCGATGGCTCATCCGGCGTCGTGCCGACACCTCCGGACCTGATCATCGGCAACCCACCCTTTCTGAGCCAGTTGGCGGCAGACACCGCAATGGACTCCGATGCCCGCGAAGCGATCGTGCGACGTTTTGGCGTTCGCGCCGCCTACACCGATCTGTCGGCCCTGCATCTCCTGGCCGCGGTGGAACTCGTCGCCGCTGACGGGCTGGTCTGCATGATCCAGCCACAGTCGGTTCTGGGAGCGCGGGACGCCGAACCGGTAAGAGCCGCGCTGGTGGGCTCAGCTGATCTCGTCGGGCTGTGGGCCAGCGCTGAATCCCACTTCGATGCCCAAGTTCGCGTCTGTGCGCCTTTTTTGCGTAAACCTGCCGGCGTGTCCCGATCGGTCCGCGTGTATTGGGAGGAGACACCGTTTTCGGAATCCGCCGAATTTGCGCTGGTGGACCGATCACGATGGTCACCGCTGCTTGCGGCCGTTGCGGGAGTTCCGGACATCGCCATGACGCACGGCGGCACGATCGGTGACGTGGCAAAGGTAACCGCCGGATTCCGCGACGAGTTCTACTCGGTGGCTGCCTGCACTCGGGAGGGGAGCGTCGCCTCGAGGTTGCCGAGGGTGATCACCAGCGGAGGCATCGATCCCCTGCGGTGTTGGTGGGGTGAACGCCCTGCGAAGATCGGCGGGATCCGGTATTCCCATCCCGTACTTGATGTGGACTCGCTGAAGGCAGAGTCGGCCCGGGTGGATGCCTGGGTTCGGGAGCGACTTGTACCGAAGGTGGTGGTTGCCACCCAGACGAAGGTGATCGAGGCGGTGGCAGATCCGCTCGGTGAACTTGTCCCGTTGACCCCGGTGGTGAGCGTGGAGCCCACGCAGAGGGGGATAACCCCAGCCATGTTGAGCGTGGCTCTCAGTGCGCCGTCGGTTTCTGCGGTGGCCGTCCAGCGCGCTGCAGGCACCGGGAGAAGCAGTCAGGCGATCAGGGTGAGCGCATCGGCGGTGGCAGAGTTGCCGATTCCCGGGGACCTCGAACTCTGGCGGGAAGTGACGATCGAGTGTTCCGACACGATCCGCGATCTCGGGTGGAGACTCGACCAGCTCTTTGCCACGAGAATCGCCTCCGGGTCGCCAGACGATCGGGAACACGTGCTGCAGTGGTGGCTCGACCGTCTACCAAAAAGCGCTGCACCAAAAAGCGCTCCACCCAAGAGCGCGATGTGATTGGCTTCCAGACCCCCCGCCTGCCCTACACTCGAACCCAGAACATCAGGAGTGGCCCCTCGGGGTCCGGCAACCTGGGCGGACACCCAAGGTGCCTACCTCCCGTCAATGGGAGGGATGCGGCGGTCGGCAATGCCGGTCGCAACCAAGTGTCCGGGGCCATCGCGGTCCACCTGGGTTGTCGAGCTTCAACGGAAGATCGCGACATGAGCCCAGCACCGCCGCCAATGGATCAGGAGTTACCGGCCACTGGTGCTTGGCGCGCGGGTGATCCGGTCGGGGAGCGAAAGTTCCACAATGCAACACCAGACCGCCGGTTCCAGCTGGAAGGCGGAGGCAGCCTGCCGGAGGTTGTGATCGCGTATGAGACCTGGGGAGAACTTGCCCCGGACGCCTCCAACGCGGTTCTCGTCTGCCATGCACTGACCGGGGACAGCCACGCTGCGGGACGGATGGGGGAAGGCCACGTCACCGATGGCTGGTGGAATGATCTCATCGGACCGGGAAAGGCCCTTGATACCGACGAACTGTTCGTGGTGTGTTCAAACGTCCTCGGGGGCTGCCAGGGAAGCACGGGACCGGCCTCGATCGACCCGGGCACCTCTGCGCCATATGGCTCGAGTTTCCCCGTCGTGTCGATCCGGGACATGGTCAGGGCTCAGGCGTCCCTCGCAGATTCGCTCGGGATAGACGCCTGGCAGTCTGTTGTTGGTGGCTCGATGGGCGGCATGCAGGCACTCGAGTGGTCTGTGATGTACCCGCACAGAGTCCGGTCGCTGGCTCTGGCATCCACAACCGCTGAAGCCTCCGCGCTACAGATTGCCTGGAGCCACATCGGCCGCATGGCAGTTGAGGCGGATCCCCGATTCCGAAGCGGCGACTACTACGAGGCGGAACCCGGGGACGGTCCGCACCGGGGACTGGCAGTTGCGCGCATGCTTGCACAGGTCACGTATCGCTCCGACGAAGTGTTCACCGAACGATTCCACCGAACCGTGATCGACCAATTTCAGTTCTCCCTCGAGCCCACATTCGATGTGGAGGGATACCTGGATCATCACGGACTCAAGCTTGCCAGGAGATTCGACGCCAACAGCTACCTTCGGTTGAACAGGGCAATGGATCTCCACGACCTCGGCCGTGGACGGGGCGGAGTTCCCCAAGCCCTGAAGCGGGTGGAGGTTCCGTCGATTGTCGCAACTGTTCGCTCTGACGGCCTCTACCTGCCGCGGCAGCAAAAGGATCTGCACGAACAGCTGGTTGCTGCGGGAAGCGACAGCACATGGGTGGACATCGACTCTCCCCACGGCCATGACGGCTTCCTGCTTGAAACCGCAGCGCTGGCTCCCCGCATTTCTGATCTGATCAACAAGTCCCAGGAGACGCTCTGATGAATGACAAGCCGACGTGGTCAGCCGACACCAGGCTGATTCGTGCTGGACGGTCGCACAATGACACCGCCCTTGCACCGGTTATCTGGCCGTCCTCCACATTCGTCACGCCAACCGTTGCCGAGGGTCGCGAGATGGCTACCTCAGTGGGCGCTCCGAAGTTCTATTCGAGATTCGGGAACCCGACCGTCAACGGTTTCGAGGAGGCAATCGCCGACATGGAAGGTGCGGAGGCGGCTCGTGCATTCGGATCCGGAATGGGTGCGATCTGCGCGGTGGTGCTCGGGCTCTGTTCCTCCGGTGACCATGTGGTGACCCAGAGGCAGCTGTACGCGGGCACACAGATGCTGTTTCAGTCAGCGTGTCCGCGGTTCGGCATCGACGTGACTTATGTCGATGCCGGCGATGCTGACGCCTGGGAAGCGGCGGTCATCCCCGGCAGAACAGTGCTCTTGTTCGCCGAAACCCCGGCGAATCCCAGACTTGACATCGTGGATCTGGAACGCCTCGGAGCTATCAAGGGACCCATGAAGGCCGTCGATTCCACCTTTGCAACTCCGCTGGGGCAGAGGCCCCTCGAGACGGGCTGCGACATCGTGGTCCATTCCGCCACGAAATCCATCGGAGGTCACAACGACGTGACTCTCGGCGTTGTTGCATCAAGTAAGGAGCTGATCGAGTGGATGTGGGGATTCGCGGTCCTCCAGGGTGCTGTGGCCAGCCCCTATGAGGCCGCCGGAGGGCTTCGCGGCCTCCGGACCCTGGGTGTTCGCCTGCGCCAACAGAGCGCCTCCGCAAGGCAGATTGCGGAACAACTCGAAGCTGACAAGCGGATCACGGAAGTCCGGTATCCCGGTTTGCCTTCACATCCTCAACATGATCTGGCAGCCCACCAGATGGATCTGTCCGGAGGACTCCTGACATTCGATCTGGTCGGGGGACTGGAAGCCGGCCAGAAGCTGGTGGAAGGCACCGAGATCTGCCAGCTGGCAACTTCCCTGGGAGGACCGGAGACACTCATCACCCACCCGGCCTCGACAACACATGTGAATCTCCTCCCGGAGGAACTTGAAGCGGCCGGCATTGGTGACGGGACGATTCGCATGTCCGTGGGCCTGGAGGATCCCGAGGATCTTCTGGCGGATATTCTGGGTGCCCTGTGAGAGGCCTTGTTCATGCCCTGTCCGTGGTTGTCGCCGTGGTGGCGATTGCGTTCGGCTCCATCGCGGGGTCTGCCGGGACCGCAGTCGCCCAGGACGGTGAGTCCACCACCACGGTGGCCGGGGAGACAACGACGTCAGAGTTGGCTCCCGTGACCTCGGTTCCCGGCGAATCCGGTGAGTCCCCACCTGAGACCGAATCGGAGCGCGCTGCACGCTGGCTGGACACAATCGTGATCGCGTTGCTGGGCCTGGCGGCGTTGATCGCCATCATCACGGCAATCATCTGGTGGCGAAGCAGGCCGCCAAAGGTCACCATCGACTCCCCGGCGGGTCGCGAGTAATCTGGGCCGGATGGCTGATGCATTCGATCCGACCGACATGGTCACGCGTTTCTCCGAACGCTCAATCGCAGTGAAGCAACGGCAGTTACCTCCTGTTGAAGGTGAAGCCCGCAAGGACTTCATGCGCCAGGCCAGACTGGATTTCCAGGACTTCGCCATGATCGCTGACGCAGATTGCGACCTCACCGACGGGATCCTCACGCTGCGGATCGATCTGCGTCCCCGGGATGACCAGGGTTCAATCTGAACCCTCAGCGGATTCCCATGAGCAATGATTCCCGCTGTGGCCTCCCGGGTTCATTCATGGAGGCCGCATCTCGTATTCTTGGCTGAGTTCGAATCACGGAGGATCCAGTGGCAGGCACACAGAACCTGCACAATGACAGTCAATGGGCTTGGGCATGTCCGTATTGCGGCGTGTCCAATGATCTTGACGCGCCCAAATGTGTGGGCTGCGGATCACAATTGCGTGATCCCGATGAAGATGATCTCTTCGGCACTGTCGCCACCGAGAATGCTCAGGTGATCGAGCCCGATTCCGTGCTGTACAACGAGACTGTCTGGAGCACCGAAGCCCCGAGTGAAGACGATGTGATCGATGTCGAGGCGGAGGGCCCGGCGGCGGAACCGGCGGAGGCTCCCAAGGCAACTGCCGGTCCCTTCTCCGCCACGCAGCAGACCAAGGAAGCTGAACCTGAAGACGACCGGTCGGACGTGTTTGGTTCCTCGCCCAGCAAACCCGTCGATTCCGGCATCGATCCACTTGTTGGGCGAAATCCCTTCGCGGCGCCCGAGTCGCCAGAAGTTGCGGTCCCGCCCGCCGCTGCGGCTGTCCAGGCGCCCGCGGCTCCGCCGCCACAACCGGCTGCCGCCGCGTCAGCCGCTCCGGATCCCTTTGGTGCCGCACCCGGAGTGCCCGGCGAACGTACGATCAGGCCAACTCCCGACGAGAACGGCCTGTTCGCTGCAGTGGAGAGTCTGGGTGTGGCAGAGCGAGAGGGTTGCGCTGTCCCGATCGCCGTTTGCGGAGCTCTTCTGGAACCGCAGGAGGCAGTGCTGGGCTGCGTGGCGGGCCAACTGCTGGGTCATCCCGCGGTCATCGTGCTGACAAACTCGCGCGTCATCATCGCCAATGCTCGTCGCTGGAAGCCGTTGATCGACGTGTTCATACCAAGTGAAGAACTCACGGTGCACACCCGAAACGATTCCGAGGTGGCATCGCTCACCTTCATCCAGGGAGATCGTCTGACCGGAGTCGACAGCATCACGAATGTTGCCGCCGCCCTTCAGTTGGCCGAGCGGATCAAGAACCAGTCAGGCGCAACCTGAGAGTCATTTTCGGGCTTGGGTTGACCCCTGTTAAAGTCAACCACTCTTGCGGACGTAGCTCAGTTGGTAGAGCGCAACCTTGCCAAGGTTGAGGTCGCGGGTTCGAATCTCGTCGTCCGCTCCATTCGATTCTGAGCCCCTGACTCCGGTCAGGGGCTCAAAATCGCATCCTGGCGACGTGGCCGAGTGGTTAGGCAGAGGCCTGCAAAGCCTTGTACACGGGTTCGATTCCCGTCGTCGCCTCCAAGAGTGCATGCTGTAGTGGTGCATTCCCGACAGCCCGACCGCTACGGCACTTCCGTTCCACTGGGCGGAACCCACCCGGTAACGGAACCTGAGACCGAACGCAGCGACAGGCGGTCTCTGTGGGTGGCTGCACTGCTGTTGGTCGTTGCAGTGGGTGTTGCGCTTTCGCCGTTGCTTTCCTGGCGGGACTTCGGCTCATCCCTCAAACCTGACGAAAACGGCTGGGTAATGGCGGATGGCTCATTCGGCCGAGGCTGGATCGTGGTGATTCTCGCCGCCCTGCTGGCAGGCGCTGGTGCCCTGCTCGTGGCCGGGCGCACACAGGCGGGAATCCGACTTGCCCGCGTCGCTGCGGTGGCTCTGGTGATCTTTGCGGCCCTGGAGTGGGCATTTGGCATGACCAACACCCGCAGCGGCCCGGGGATGGGTCTTTGGGTTCTCCTGGCTGTGGGCGCCGCCCTGATTCTCCTTCTCGGGGCGCTCATCGGTGAGAGCTCGTCGGTTCCTGACTGAGTCCCCGACGGTGTTATCCTCGCATGTTCCGGGCGTATAGCTCAGTTGGCTAGAGCGCTTGCTCGACACGCAAGAGGTCCACAGTTCAAGTCTGTGTACGCCCACCAGGAAGCGGGGTTCAGTCCGTCGGGGTGTTCGTGTACTCCACGAATTCCCGGCAGGGCTGACCACGAAGACCCGGGCACGGAGGCAACTCCTGCGGGTAACCGGTGATGAGTCCCGTCGTCGGCAGCACGAGCCGCGACGGAGTCGCAACCGAGTGGCCGACGTCGAACACAGCTCCTTCCTGACCGTCCGAGAGGATGTATGTCCAGCGCGGACGATCCCCACCGGGTGTGTGCACGGACATTCGGACCCGGCTACCAGCGCGCAGCACATGGGCGAACGGCATGATCTCAACCCGAACCTCGGTGAACTCGCCGACCGGCATGGGCTCTGCATCCTCTTCGTATCCGCGATGTGCAGGCCAGAGTTCGGTCGCGTCATCATCAAGTTTGCGAAGGGTTCCCCGGGTATGACCCGACTGGATGAGCGTTTCGTCGCCATCGGGACGAACCTCGCTGAGGGTCACGCCAATGTCCGCTTCAGTGGTGCTGGAGCGAATCCAGAGGTCGGCAGACGCCGGACCGAACATCACCAGGTCCTCTTCGAGGGGATCCGAGACGAAGACCGCAGCGGATCCTTCAGGCTCTTGGCGCCAGTCGTAGGCAGGCAGGGTCTTGAAGATGTCGCTGGTGTTGTCGGTTTCGAGTGTCACCGTTGATGCGAGTTCCTCGTCGAAGTTGAAGCTGCTCGCTGCGCCATCATCGTTGGTGGGTTCGGCGGAACCCATCGAGGAATCATTCGTGAGGTAGAAAGCCTCGGCTTGTGTGTCCGATGGCGGCCAGCTGTCGAGGAAATATGTGTTCGTGCCAACGGGGGCGCCGACCTGATCAGGCAACGCACCGGACTGCCAGACCAGACGTACGTCCGGCTCGGCCTCGTAGGCGTCCCGTGCTTCGGAAACGGTTGCGTAGTCGCTGTACCGCACCGCCGGGATGGGCAGGGCCACTCCGAAGGTGTCCTCGGTGAGGACTGGTCCGAGGAGGGAGATCACGGGGGAGTCGGTCGGGACCTCCTGATCCACATACAGGTCCAGAAAGGTTTTCAACTCGGCCAGACCGTGAGGTGAGAATCCGTCGGCGTGAACTCCATTCCACATGCCGAACTTGGTTACCGGGGAGTTCGGAAATTTGTCGAACAGGTGAGCGAAGCGAGGGCCGGTCTGCTCATCACCGAAGGCTCCCGTGAGCATCAGTGGTACCTCGATGTCGGAACCAAAGAGGCTGGGGTTGTAGTAGTCGCCGATCTCCGGTGGGTAGTAGGTGTAGTCGAGAGCCTTCTCCACGACGTTGACGTTCTGCCCGCGTAGCTTCTGGTTCTCGGCGCAGACCTCGTCTCCGTCTTCGATCCGTTCCTCCTCCCAGCCCTGGCCGAGTGGTTCGGCCTTCCTCAGCACTTCATCTGTCCAGCTCAGGGCGAAGCCCTCGTTGAAGATGCCTCCGGGGGCGAGAAGTCCCCGGACCGTGTCGTCGGTGACCGACTGTGGCGTGATGGCTGCCAGGCCGGGAGGCTGGGTCCGGGCCACGAACAACTGGCTGATTCCCGGATAGCTGAGGCCAACCATGCCGACCTTGCCGTGTTTCACCCACGGTTGTGCCGCTACGGTTTCGATCACGTCGTAGCCGTCGAGAACCTGTGGGACGTCGAAGAAGTCGTATGCGCCGCCGGAGCAACCAGTACCGCGAACGTTGACTGCCACCACGGCGTAATCCATTGCCCTGGCGATCGTGGAACCGGGCTGGGCGGGAGCATCACAGAGCCAGGCGAGTGTTTCGCACAGGACCTCGCTGCTCATCCCCAGCTCAACGAGTTGGTCTTCAGCGTCTTCGAGAAGGTCAGT
>JAUXGW010000052.1 GCA_030621865.1 Actinomycetes bacterium | reverse complement strand
ACGGGCACCTCTGCGTACGAGCAGTGGGCCATTGCCAATGTTGTCCGGGGAACATCCAACGGCACCGTCTCAGCCATCGCGTGGTCCCGGTTGGGTGATGTCACCGCGGCTCAGTTCCGCGCAATAGCAGCGATCTCGCGGGACCTCGGCCTCGAAGTGCGGATAACCAACCGTCAGAACTTTGCACTTCGCAACATCGACGAGGCACAGCTCCGCGCGCTCCACACCCGCCTGGAAGTCATTGACATGGCCAAGGCAGGTGCTGAACTCTCACGAGACGTGGTTGCCTGCCCCGGCGCCGACACATGCAACTTGGCAATTACCCAATCGCGGGGATTGGCCTCAGCGATCGGAGAAGCACTCGAGGCAGAGGGCCTCGGTGAAGTCGATGGTCTCCGCATCAACATCTCGGGCTGCACGAACTCCTGTGGCCAGCACCACATAGCCGACATCGGCTTCTTCGGTGCCGAACGCCGGGCCCATGGCCGCTCAGCACCTGGTTATCAGATGCTGCTCGGCGGATATGTGGGCAACGAAAAGGCCGAGTTCGCCAAGAAAGCCCTGCGTGTGCCGGCCAAGGCGGCACCGGAAGCGGCAGTTCGAGTCATTTCCCGCTACGCGGACGAGCGCGAATACGGCGAGGCGTTCAGCAACTGGCTCGAGCGCTGCGGTGGTGCCACCGAAGTTGGCAAGGGATTGAGTGACCTGGATGAATTCCCGGATCCTGCCGACAACCCCGACTACTACGTGGACTTCTCCGAAACCGGTCCGTATGAAAAACAGGTTGGCGACTCGGAGTGCGCCACATGAAGTCGTCGATCGACGTATCCAGCGCAACGGTGTTTCCCGGCCACGGGAGCTTCAGACCTCTAAGTCTGACGGAGACCGAGATGGTGTCCGTCAGCCAGGAACTGGAATCTGCTCCCGCCTCGAAGATCATTTCCTGGGCTGTGGACTCATTCGGTTTCGGACTCTCGATGACTGCTTCCATGACCGACGCGGTTCTGATCGACCTGGCTGTGAAAATCGCGCCGGCCATCGAAGTCGTCTTCATCGACACTGGCTACCACTTCCCCGAAACCCTCGAAACACTGGAAACGGTGCGACGACGTTACGGATTGAACCTGCGGATCATGACGGTTCCCCGCCACGATGAGGAACTGTGGATCTCGAATCCAGAAAGCTGCTGCTCCGCAGTGAAGGTGAGTCAACTCGATCGAGCCCTCGCCGGCAAGGCGGCATGGATGTCGGGCCTGCGTCGCGACGAGGCTGAGAGCCGCAAGGACTCCCCCATCGTTGATCGCGATCTCAGAGGCCTGGTGAAAGTCAATCCATTGGCCAACTGGACCAGCGATGACGTGAACGCCTACATCGCAGATCACGACGTCCCCGTCAATCCCCTGCTCAATCAGGGGTACCCGTCGATAGGTTGCATGCCATGCACGAAGCCGGTGGCCCCGGGTGAGGATCCGCGCTCCGGGCGGTGGTCCGGAACCGACAGAACCGAGTGTGGGCTGCATACTCCCTGAGCAATCCCCACTGAACGGGAAACGCATCCCGATCAGGGGTGTCCGCGGGTGAACCGATACGCTCGTGGTCGTGACCGAAACGGCAGACTCCAGATCAACCGGAGCAGAGCTTCTCGGGGGTCCGGACGACGGGATTCCAACGAGACTGCTCGTGTTGGGACTCGCCCACGACGACGGCAGGGTCCATGGCCCGGAGCTGTACCGGGTGGCACAACAGTGCAATATCTCGGTCGAGACTGTCCGGTCATGCATGCGGCGGCTCGTCAGCGAAGGTCTGTTCGAACGGGCAGGCGAAGGTCGCGAGGCCGTCTTTGCTGCCACCGAGGATGGCAAGGCGGTGCTGGGAGTCAACGCTGCGAGACACGTTCTCGCATACGCCCAGGACGCCGCCGGCCGGGGCTGGGATCGTCGCTGGAGGTTTGCCCAGTTCGCCATCCCGGAATCCAGGCGTGTCGACCGCGACCGTTTCCGCAATCACCTGATCACCCTTGGCGGAGCACAACTGCAGCCCGGGATCTACGTGTCGCCACACCGGTGGGAATCAGAGGTTCTCGACGGTGCCGAACGACTTGGCATAGCTGAACACCTGACCCAGCTCAGTACCGACGACCTGAACATCGGAGGCACCACCGATCCGAGGGAGATCGCACGCCGACTCTGGGATCTTGAAAACGTGTCCGCGAGGTACACCGAATTCACCAACACCTATGAGGGCGTCCCGGCCGAGCTGGAACTCATGAGGGAACGCAAGGAGATGCTCTCCGAATCCGACTTCCTTCCCGGAGTCCTGCACATTGCGATCCGTTTCAACGATTGCTTCGTGGCAGACCCTCTGTTGCCACCCGAACTGCTGCCCAAGCCATGGCCCGGTCGGTCCGCCCGGGAACTACTGGCCAGATGCCGTCGAATCGGAGTGATGGCCCGCAGCGACAAAGCGGGTCCAGCCTTGTTCCAGGTCTTCGACGATGCAATTGCTCACCTGCCATGACTGCTCGGCACCCATGGTTGGCAGGGACGGAGCCATCTCAGCCGGACCCCGACGCCGCCTGCCGCTTGTTCTCGTACATCGCTGAATCCGCCGCACTGATGAGTTCGTCTGCATCCATTCCCGGCTCCCACGTCGAGCAGCCGAGACTGATCCGAACGCCAACACCTCTCGTTGCCAACTGCGACACGCCTTGAGCGATTCTGAGGGCCACTGCACTCAGCTGATCGTGTGATTCGAGACCGCTGCAGACGACGGCGAACTCATCTCCTCCGAATCGCGCGGCCAGGTCACCCTCCGCGAGGGAGTCGGCAAAAACTCGGCCGATGTCCCTCAACACGTCGTCTCCCACCGCGTGACCGAATCTGTCGTTGAGGTTCTTGAAGCGATCTATGTCGCCGTAGATGACTCCCACACTGCCTGGTTTGAGAGTTGAGTCCAGGTCCTCGCTGAGCAGTCGGTAGAGCTCTTCACGATTCAGCAATCCGGTCAGCGAATCTCGCCTGACACGCTCGTTGAGTCGGCGCTCCGCCTCGCACCGGCGGAGTGTGGACATCATGATCAGTCCCAGCTGTCCAACCGGTTCGGAGTAGATCCCCCGCCAGCCGGCTGCAGCGTCGGAGAATCCCAATCGCATGACCGCTTCGGGTCCCCTCGGCGAGACCAGGATCTCCACGGCTGAGTCGACTCCCGCCTCGAGGTAATGCGCGCCGCCCCGCGCTTCCTCTGCGATCGAAAGGTCCTTGTGAACCTGAGTGAAGAAATTCGCCGCGGGATCCCGCAGGCCGAAACTCTCGAATTGTGCGCCCTTCGTGAACAAGTGATGATCCGGCCAGGGTTCGTTGCCTCTGGTCCGCCAGTGAACACCGACCCGCATCGGATTCGCCGATTGTGGATTGTCATCACTCCATGCCAGTTCAATCACACTCGCGCCGAGTATCCCGGCGAGCGTCCTGGTGAGGTGCTCCACGACCTCGTCGGCATCGAACCAACGCGATCGAGCACATTCCAGCGACGCGTTGTGAACGAGTCGTTGAAGGCCATCGCGGCGATCCTTCACCAGGCTCCGGTCCGAGAGTCCCCGGATCGCCATGATCGACCAAGTCCCACGGGGACCATCAATGCCCTGGGCGTTCACCTCACAGTCAACCCATCGGTCATTTGAATTGCGGACCCGGACCTCCACAGGTTCGTGGTATCCGAGGTGATCAGCAGCCTCGCCCAGAGCCGACAGCACGGCCATGCCGTCGTCGGGATGCACGAAATGCAGAATGTGTGACACCGGCCCCTCGCGGGGATCGATCCCGAGAATGCGCTCGGCGGATCGGGAGACATACCGCAACTGGCCACTCGGGTCGGACACGACCATCAGGTCCGGACCACGATCTGCCGCCAATCGCGCGAGGAAAGCCGAATCGTCCCACTCGCCCCGGATCACTGCCGACTCTTCCGCTGCAGAACCCGGATCGAGGTCCTCGCCGCCCTCGTGCTCCACCATGAACTTGCCAGCATCGCAGGTGTCGGGTCGTGACGCAACGGTTTCATCCAGACGCTGGACGTGGTCTCAGGTGAGCCAGACCAGCAGGTGAGCCGGACCAGCAGGTGAGTCAGACCAGATGGTCAACAAATCTCTCGAGTTGGCGAAGGTTCCGCACCTCGAAGATTCCATCACAATGCACGCCGTACTCCCCCACGATTGAATCGCCGGTGTCCCAGTATGCGTGCGGTTCCGGGTTGAGCCAATACACGTGGCGGGCCCGTTGCTCGATCTCCTTGACCACCCAGGACTGGGAGGCGTGATAGTTGTTGCGGGCATCACCCAGAACCAGAACCGTGGTCTTGGATCCGACATCCTGGCCGTAGTTCTGCCAGAAGACCTCCAGCGCGTGGCCGTAATCGGAATGTCCGTCCACCCAGACCACATCGGCCTCGGTGTTCACCCGATGTATTGCCTCGGTGATGTCATCCGATCCTTCGAAGAATCGAGTGACCTCGTCGAGGCCGTCGATGAACACGAAGCTGCGAACCTTCGAGAACTGGCCGCCGATTGCATGCACCAGATGCAAGGTGAAGCGGGCAAACGCAGCGACTGAACCGGAGATGTCGGCGATCACGAAGATCTCCGGCTTGGAAGGTCTCGGGTACTTGAACTTCGGTTCGGCCGGCACACCGCCGTAACTGAGCGAGCTGCGCACAGTGGCCCGAAAATCCAGGGCACCCTTGCGACCGTGGCGACGTTTGCGGGCGAGTCGCACGGCCAGTCGGCGGGTCAACGGTTGCAGCGCCTTGCGGAGGGAGATCATTTCTTCGCGGCTGGCGTGCATGAAATCGATGTCCTCCGGAAGAGGCTTGCGAAGGGTTTTGGCCATCGCTTCGACACCGCGGTCCGCGACCAGCCGTCGCCTGATCTCGGTCTCGATCTCCTGTTTCAGTTCCTCGATCCGGCTTTCGTATTCGTCGTGTTCAAGCCTTTCCTCGAGTGGAGTCAACGTCTCTGGCGACTGTTGTCTCGCAGCCTCCATCAAACGTTCGAGAACATCATCAAGATCAAGATTCCGCAGGGTGCGGTAGAGGTAATAGGTGCCGCCCACCGGGCGACCCGGCTCCATGCCCGCAAAGCGCTTCACGGCCTGACGGGCCGCTGCGCGCATCATCGGCTGATCAGCGCGCATCAACGACTGGTACAGCATCTCGGCGAGTTCTTCCTGCGACAGGTTGTCCCCGGAACCACCTTGACCCTGGCCTTCGCCCTGGCCTTCACCTTGCCCATCAGCGTCTCCGAGGTCGAAGTCGTCAAGGTCCAGGGTGTCCCCATCGGAGTCAACGGCGTACTCCTTCCCACGCAACGAGAAGTAGACCTCGAACACGGTCTCGAACGCCCGCCAGTGAGCGTGGTTCTTCACGAGTGTGGCGGCCAATGCGTACTTGAAGGCCTCGCGGTCCTCGAGCGGTATGTGGCGTACGGCCTCCATCGCGTCGAGGTTCTCCGTGAGGCTCACGGGCAGGCCCGCCTCGCGCAATTCCACGATGAACCCGCCGAGCAACGCCAGGATTGCGTCTCCCGCGGACGACGCAGCGGCTTCAGCGGTGCGGATGGAGCCGCTGTCGTCAGCCATCTCGCCTGAAGGTTGCTTCGTTCTTGAATTCCTTCATGGCCTTGTTGATGTCGGTCTGGTACTTCAACAAGATGTTGACCGTGCTGGTGGCCGTCTCCGCATCAACATTGTCGACTCCGAGCAACACCAGCGTGCGCGCCCAGTCCAGGGTCTCCGACACTGACGGTGACTTCTTCAGCTCGAGCTGACGGATGGAGCGAACAATTCTGGCAACCTGATCGGCCAGCGATTCGCTGATGCCCTCCACCTTCATGAGCACGATCTCCCGCTCGCGATCGAGGTCCGGATAATCCACGTGCAAGTAGAGGCAACGACGCTTCAGGGCTTCCGAAAGCTCCCTGGTGTTGTTGGAGGTGAGGAACACCAGCGGGATCTGCTTGGCTTCGATCGTGCCCAGTTCCGGAATCGAAACCTGGAAGTCGGAAAGGATCTCCAGCAGGAGTGCCTCCGTTTCCACCTCGATCCGGTCGACCTCGTCGATGAGCAGGACCACCGGGTCATCAGCGGTGATCGCCTCGAGCAAGGGGCGGGTCAGCAGGAATTCGTTGCTGAAGATGTCCTCTTCCAGATCGGACCAGTCAACCGCATCATCGCCGGCCTTGGTGGCCTGGATGCGCAGGAGCTGCTTCTTGTAGTTCCACTCGTACAACGCCTTGGACTCATCCAGTCCTTCATAACACTGGAGGCGGATCAATCTGGCTCCGAGAAGCTCCGAGACGGACTTGGCCAGCTGTGTCTTGCCGGTACCCGCCGGACCCTCGACCATGATCGGTTTGCCGAGGCGGTCAGCCAGGAACACGATCCCGGCGATTCCCTCATCGGAGAGGTAATTCACCTCGGAGAGTTGCTTGCGAACCTGATCCACGGATTCAAAACGCTCTTCGCCCAAAAGCGACCCATCGTTACTCATGGGTGGAGGTTACCGACGAACTTGACCAGCCGGTCAATCCGTTTCCCGGGACGGGTTTTCAGCCTCGAACCTGGCCGTCCCCGCGCACCACGAACTTGGCAGTTGTTAGCTGTTCGAGACCCATGGGACCCCGGGCATGCAACTTCTGGGTGGAGATCCCGATCTCGGCGCCGAATCCGAACTCCTCACCGTCGACGAACCGGGTGGAGGCATTCACCAGAACCGCGGCAGCATCCACCTCCTTCAGGAACTGCTCGGCGGATGCAAAGTTCTCGGTGATGATCGCCTCGGAGTGGCCGGAGCTTCGTTCGTTGATGTGCTCGATTGCTTCGTCCAGGGTGTCCAGCACCCGAACCGACATCTTCAGGTCGAGGTACTCGGCGGAGTAATCCTCTTCGGTGGCCGCGCCGGCGCGGGGAATCAACGATTGGGCACGTCCGTCACCAACCATCTCCACTTCTGGCATGGCCGCATCAATCAGTGGCAGGAGTTCGGCAGCCCTCGACGAATGAACCACCAGGGATTCGAGGGAGTTGCACACCGAGGGGCGCTGGATCTTCGCGTTCACGATGATGTTGGTGGCCATGTCGAGATCTGCATCGGCGTCAACGTACACATGGCAGTTGCCGTCGCCGTCGATCACGTAGGGCACGGTGGCGTTGTCGAGTATTGACTTGATCAGCGACTGGCCACCCCTGGGGATCAGCACATCGATGAAGTCCCGCTGCTGCATGAACTCAACCGCAGCGGCCCGGCTCGTGTCGTCCACGACAATGACCGCGTCGGTGGGCAGGCCGACCTTGTCAACAGCGGAGCGGAGGACCTCCCCGATGGCCAGGTTGGAGTTGATCGCACTGCCCGAACCTCGCAGGAACGCAGTGTTTCCGGATTTGAGGCACAACCCGGCCGCGTCGGAGGTCACGTTGGGTCGGCTCTCGTAGATGATCGCCACGACACCCAGCGGCACTCGAACCCGCGAAATCCTCAGACCGTTCGGTCGAACCCAGCCATCGAGCACCGCGCCGACCGGATCCGCCAACGAGGCCACCTGCCGCAGGCCGCCGGCCATGGCCTCCACGCGTTCCGGGGTCAGGGTCAACCGATCCACGAGCCCCTTGGCCACGCCGGATTCCCGGGCATTCGTCACGTCGAGCGAGTTGGCCGCGAGGATGTCCGCTGTGCGCGCGACCAGCAAGTCTGCTGCGGCCCGCAAGGCATCATCCTTGGCGAGGCTCGATGCTTTTGCCATCTCGGAAGCCGCAGCCTTTGATCGTCTGGCCAGTTCGGGAATCGGAGTGCTCACGACCATCGAGAATACCCACATGGCTCAGTTGAACCGAGTTGACCGAACAGGCGACTAGCCTCGCCGGGCGTGAGTGACGCCTCCTCGAAACCCCGGGGAAGAAGCCTGCTCGGTGCAAGTGCAACACCAGCCATCGGGACTGCGCTGTCGCGCGTCACGGGACTGCTCAGGGTCAGTGCCCTGACCGCGGCCCTCGGCCTGACCGCGGTGTCCGACACCTACAACCTGTCCAACACCACACCCAACATCCTCTATGAGTTGGTTCTCGGCGGAGTGCTTTCGGCCACGTTGGTGCCGATGTTCATCCACAACTCCGAAGAAGGGGCCGAGGGACGGGACACCACGTCGATTCTCGTCACGGTCTCATTCTGCGCCATCACTGCGCTCACCGTGCTCGCGGTGTTGCTGTCACCACTCATCAATCAGTTCTTCGCGCTGCCTTTGAGCGGCGAGGAAAAGGAACAGCAGCTCGCCATTGGCGGTCTGTTCCTCGCCCTGCTGCTCCCCCAGATCCTGTTCTACGGAATCACCACACTCGCCACCGCGCTCTTGCACTCCAGGAAGCGTTATGCGGCGCCCGCCTTCGCACCGGTGCTCACCAACGTGATCACCGCCGGCGCGGCGTTGGCCGTGTGGGCACTCATCTCCTCTGGCGCCACCTCCGACACCTCAAACCTCACCGTGTATGTGCTCGGACTTGGAACCACCGCGGGTGTGGCTGCCATGGCAGCCGCCCTGATCCGGCCACTCCGCAAGGCGGGTATCGATCTCCACTGGAAATTCCAGCCGAAGCACCCCGCTGTGAAGAGGCTCATGCGTCTTTCCGGCTGGACCGTCGGCTTCGCTGCTTCCAATCAGGTCGCTCTGCTCCTGGTGCTCACCTTGGCGCGTGGTAGTGGCAGTGGAGCAGTGTCGGCCTACCAATACGCGTTCATCTTCTTCCAGCTGCCCTATGGGTTGATCGCAGTGTCGATCATGACCACGGTGCTGCCGGAACTCTCCGAAGCCGCCAAGGACCACGACGCCGAGCGATACAGGCAGCGCTTCCGCGAAGGCCTGGGATTGCTTCTGGTCTTCCTGCTGCCCGCCGCGGGTGCGCTCATGTTCCTGGGCAAACCCCTCATAGAGGTACTCCTCGAGCGAGGAAACTTCAGCGCCCAGGACACGATCGAAACCACCCGCATGCTGGCCGGCTTCAGCATCGGACTTCCGGCGTTCGCCGTGTTCCTGTACTGCATGCGCGCTTTCTACGCCCTGCGCAACACGCGCCAGCCGTTCTATCTGAATCTCTTCGAAAACTCCCTGAACGTCATCCTGGTGATCCCGCTGATTGCGATCATGGATTCGATTGGTCTCTCGATCGCATATTCCGTTGCGTACTGGGTCGCCGCCGTGGTTGCCATCGTGGTCCTCAACCGCAAGGTTCCGGGCCTGCTCACGATGAACTCGGCAAAGCTCTTCGGCAAGGGCCTCCTGGTGGCGGTGATCGTGACGACGATCGGATTCGCCGTGGATCTCGCCGTGCAGGGCCACGTGGGGCCGGTCCTCCAGCTGATCATCGTGGCAGCGGTGACCGCACCCGTGTTCGTGGCCCTGGTTTTGTGGTTGAACCCGCACGGGTTCGAAGTGCTCAACGACTCGATCAAGAGGCGCTTCTCCCGCACCGAGGTCTAGGCGGGCATCACCACTAGGTCATCACGATGCACCACTTCGCCGGCGGAGGACATGTCTGCGGAGGACATGTCTGCGGATCGTTTGCCCGCCGCTGCCAGAACACCTGACCGGTCCATTCGGGTCAGGCCCTTGGCGATGACGCGTCCCCGGGAGTCTGAGATTTCAACGGCGGAATTCACGGCGAACTCTCCATGAGCGCCGACAACTCCAGCAGCAAGAAGCGACCGACCATCAGTTGTGAGTGCTTTCACTGCGCCGTCGTCGATCTCGATGCGACCTTCGGGCGGAAGGGCGAAGGCGATCCAGAGTTTTCTGGCCGGCAGTCGACGTGGGCGAGCTTCCACCCAGGTACCCGTGCCGGGCGTTCCTTCGATGGCGTCCAGCACCACCCGCTCCCTTTGCGCACTGGCAATCAGACAGCCCACTCCGGCCCACGAAGCCATCTTGGCGGCGGCAAGCTTGGACACCATTCCCCCACTGCCCCGGGCGGTGCCGGTACCGCCCGCCAGCGCCTCGAGTTCATGATCGATTTCAACGATCTGTTCGATGAGGGATGCATCTGCTGAAGTGTTCGGGTCTGCATCCATCAGGCCGGGCGTGTCGGTGAGCAGTATCAGCATGTCGGCGGTCAGAAGCTGAGCCACCAGCGCCGCGATTCGGTCGTTGTCGCCATAACGGATCTCGTCATCGGCGATCACGTCGTTCTCATTGATGATCGGCACCACGCTGAGTTCAAGCAGGCGTTCGAGTGTGGCCCGAGCGTGCAGATACTGGGCGCGGACCATGAAATCCAGTGGTGCCAGCAGGACCTGCCCACCAACCAGGCCCTCGGAATCCAGAGCGCCAGTCCATTCCTGAAGCAGGCGGGACTGCCCGACGGCGGAAACGGCCTGGAGCGTCTGGGGATCCCTCGGGCGGTCTTCGGAATCCCAGCCGAGAGCGGGAAACCCGGCCGCGATGGCTCCACTCGTCACGAGGATCACCTCGTGACCGGCGGCACGGGCTGCTCCAACCTCGGTCGCAGCCTTGCGTACCGATGAGCGGTCAATGAGGCCGTCAGCACTGGTCAGGCTGGAGGTGCCGATCTTGAGTACGACCCTCATCGCAGAGTCACCGGTCCGGCCTACGTTTGCGGTCGCCAAGGTCTGCGGCCGGATCTTCTGTGTACGAGAACGTGAGCTGTCCAATCGTGACGGTGTCTCCATCTCTGGCTCCTGCACGACCGAGAGCGCGGTCAACGCCAAGGTTCTTCAACCTGTCGCGAGCAACCTCCATGGCCTCGACGTTGGTCAGGTCGGACAACGCAACCGCTCGGGCAGCTTCCTTGCCGAGGACCTCGAAAGACCCGTCGTCGTGGCGTTCCACCGCGATTCCTTCCGGCACCGGATGCAGGGTCACGAAACCCTCGTCGGAGATCACGGTGGACCGCGAGTCATCGACGAGTTTGCGCAACTCTCCGAGAAGATCAGATATCCCGGCGCCTGTGACGGAACTGATTCGAGGACCCTTGAACTCCCGGAACTCGGCCACGCGGGGAACATCGTCGCCCGCATTGTCGAGAAGATCTGAACGGCTACCAACAATCACGCGCTCGCGGGTGAGCAGGTCGGGGCGATAGTCACCCAACTCTGCCAGGAGGACATCTTCCTGTTCGGCGGGGGTCAAATCGGCCCAGGGCGACAGGTCCACCATCACCAACAACACCCGCGAGCGCTCGATGTGGCGAAGGAACTGATGACCGAGACCCTTGCCTTCGGCGGCACCTTCGATGATTCCCGGCACATCGGCGACCACCATCTCGAAGCCGTCGTCGAGGCGAACCACCCCGAGGTTGGGCACAAGCGTGGTGAAGGGATAGTCGGCCACCTTCGGTCTGGCTGCGGACACTCTCGCAATGAACGTGGACTTGCCCACGTTGGGAAAGCCAACCAACGCAACATCGGCCATGAGTTTGAGTTCAAGCCAGATCCATTGCTCGTCGCCAAGCTCACCTTGTTCGGCGAATGCCGGAGCTCTGCGCCGGTTGGAGAGAAAGCGGGCGTTGCCGTGTCCGCCACGGCCACCTTCAGCAGCGAGCCAGCGGTCGCCCTCGCCCACGAGATCCGCAAGCACCAGACCGTCACGATCCTTGACCTGTGTGCCCACTGGCACCAGCACTTCGAGGTCTGTTCCGCGGTGACCATGTTTCTTCTGGCCGGAACCGTGGGTACCGGAAGGGGCCTTGCGGTGTGGATGATCACCGAATGCCACCAGCGACGCCGTGTTGCGATCCGCCACGAGCCAGATGTCTCCGCCCTTGCCGCCATCACCGCCGTCGGGTCCACCCATCGGAGTATGCGCCTCGCGACGGAACGAGACGCAGCCCGCGCCACCATCTCCGGCCTTGACGTTCAGGCCACATTCGTCAACGAAGTTCGACACTGCCTCAGCCTAGAACGGCCCGCCGTGTGCCTTGGGCAAGTTTCGCTGTGACACTCACGGTGTCCATTGATGCTGCAGCGTTTGCCATCCCCACCACAGCACCACCCACGGCATCACGAGCCAGAGGCCATTGAGCAACAGGAACTTGATCCAGAGGTCCACGAAGCTGGCTGTCTCCACGTTGGGGAAACCATCGAAGATCTCGGATCCGAAGTAGACCGAGGTGGAATACAGGTGGACCACGGCGGTGGCCATGAGCAGGAGCGTGGCGACCTGAGAACGGCCCCGACTTCGCCACCACAGAAAGAGTCCGGTGAACCCGACCACTCCGTTGAGGACCGAGAGGATTTCCTGTGTCACCAGAGTCGGATCGGAGGTGGCATACCGCAGGTCTCCTCCGTCAATGTACATCCACCACAGATAGGCCCAGGGAGCGTCCGGCGAGCGGACAATCGGATCGTGCAACAACAACCAGAACAGCTCCCAGGTGAGATGGGTGGTGAAAGTGAGACCGAACCAGAGGAAACACATCGACTGGATCCGATCCATCGTGGTGCGCCCCGACAACGAATCCAGTGGCCACCAGGGGCTGGACAGCAACACGACGATCGCCAGGAAGAACAGGGTGCTGATCGCATCAGCCGTAATGCCACGATCAGCGTCAAAGCCGAATACCGCCACCGCACCTGCCGGCAGCGACAACGCGATGACTGCGATGGTTGCCAACTGGGCGCCACCGAGTCGCGAGATGTCGAATCGCGCCCGTTCCCCGCTGCCTGCGCTGCCCGAATCCGTCATCATCATCCCCCGGCCGCTGCAGTCCAACCACCGGCCTGTGCAGTCACAGTGTGTCATGTGAATCCGGCCCGAGTGGCTTGTCCACGATGTCACCCTGAACGCATACGATCGATCCATGACTTCGCCTGAGACCGACGCGTTCCTCGTGGGATTCGACATCGAGACCGACACCTCGGTCGACGGACTCAATCCCGAGAACTCACCGATCATCGCGGTGGCAGTCAGCACGCCGGATGGAGCAGAGGTCTTCCAGGGCGAAGAGGCGGAGATCCTCAGAGCAGTCGACGAGTACATCCTGAGTCTTCCTGCCGGCTACCTGGTCACCTGGAACGGCTCCACGTTCGATCTTCCCTTCGTGGAGTACAGGGCACACGTTCTGGGAGTGCCCGTCGGCCTGCGGATCGCCGAGAAACCGGTACAACGCCCCGATGCAGACAGAGTGGCGGTCGTGGGATTCTGGGGCGAACTCGTGCACCTCGACGGCCTAACGATCTATCGCGCCGACGTGGGCCGCAGTCTCGGCCTGTCCTGTGCACTGAAACCCCTGGCTCGTCTTGTGGGCGTGGAGGCGGTGGAACTCAACCGGGAAATGCTTCATCTTGCCGATCCCCGCGAAGTTGAGGAATACGTGGCCTCCGACGCGCTCGTGGCAGTGGAGTTGGTGTCGAGGCGGCTGCC
>JAUXGW010000410.1 GCA_030621865.1 Actinomycetes bacterium | reverse complement strand
TAGAGCAGGAAGGGTTTCCTGACTCCTCCGGGCAGAGCGGCAGCCGAAGGAGACTCCCTGGCACCGTCGAGGGCATCTTCGGTGACATCTTCGGCGGCATTCTCGGCCGCATTCCCGGCGGCATCGTTGACGGCACCTTCGACGACATTGCCGTCAGCGTCGAGATTGCCGACAGCGTCGAGCGCTCGGCTGTCAACCGAACGAACGCACCACGGCACCACCCGAACCTTGTCGGCGGAAACGGAGAATTGGTCGATCACCCGCCGGCGAGTGAATTCGCTCGGTGTGCAGATCACTCGTGCAGCCTTGACCGACCGGCCAAGCATCGTGCGCAGGTAGAAACGTTTGGTGGCAGTGAAGTTGGTCGGCATGTCCAACGGCTGAATGTCGTGGACGGTGAGCGTGCTCACGCCCGGATGGATGAGGGGAACCACGCCTCCAGCGTGGTGGACCACGTCCGGGCTGGTCGCCCGCACCCGGTTGGCCAGCCATGTCTGGTCTGCCCAGATCCGCTTGACCCTGCTCTCCCCACTCAAGTCCAGAATCTCCGTGGGTACTGCGTCCACCAGGTCCGGATGGGCCCGGGAAAAGGGTTCGAGCGCGGCCAGCCGGAGCTGTATCTCAGGACGATTCTGTAGAACCGCCCGGAGGGCATCGGTGGTGGATTCCTCTGAACCACCGACCTCACCGGGCACCAACCAGGTCAGGTTCACGAAAACGTCGAGATCAGCCACGGCCGAGGACCAACTTGTAGACGTCGGTCATGAGCTGCGCTGATCTGCTCCAGGTGAACTCGGCGGCACGCCGGCGACCAGCGGCGCTCATCGATGCGGCCAGATCCCGATCTGCCAGGACCTCGTCCAGCGCGGTGGCCAGGGCATCGGAATCTCCAACGGGAACGAGTTTTGCGGCGGATCCGGCGACTTCCGCCATTGCGGTGCCTTCAGTGGTGACCAACGGTGAACCCTGCCCCATTGCCTCCAGCGCCGGCAGACCGAATCCCTCATCGCGCGACGGCACACAACAAACAGTTGCAGCACTCTGCAGGACCCGCAGATCACCGTGCGGAACGAATCCAAGAAAACGGATCTCACCGCTGGATCCGCCGGCGGTGAGATCGTCAACGTCATCGGCTGCACGGCCAGTCCCCCGGCCAGCCGCCGCGCCGGTTGCGCTTGCCGGCTGGTCTCCCCAACCGTGCGGTCCTACCACCACCAACGTTGCCGCGTTCGCCATCCGCTTGAACGCCGCAAGCAACGTGTCGAGACCCTTGCGGGGTTCCAGCGTGCCGACGAACAACACGAAGTCACCGCTGATGGAATGCTCGGCCAGAACTCGCTCCGTGTCAGCAGAAGTCACATCGAGCGGCCTGAATCCCCACGGGACCACGTGCACACGGTCGGCTTCGAAGTCATGTTCGATGCATTGGGCAGCCACAACCTCTGACGGCACGGCAACCGCTGCTGCCTCGGACCGAATCCGGGCGAGTCCCTCTGCCATCAACTGGGCGCCACGTGCGGTGAAATAGTCGGG
>JAUXGW010000398.1 GCA_030621865.1 Actinomycetes bacterium | reverse complement strand
AACCGGGGTTGTGAGGGCATCAAACCCGGCTGGGTGCGGGTCAGCTTCAACTACTTCATCTCCGAAGACACCTTCGCGTACCTCCTCGACGCCGTGGACCTCATCGCCCGTCGCGGTGAAGCACTGTTGCCGAATTACCGCTTCGAAGCACACACAGGTCTTTGGCAGCACCGAGACGGCTTGGCGGAGTCTCCGATGAGCCTCTTGGACGTCGACTACTCCGACGGACGCATGAGCTTCGAGGATCGGCGCCATCAGATGCACCGTGGCAACCTGGGCCCATACCTCACAGCCGCCGGGGAACTCTTCGATGCAGCCGAGGGGGACCGTCCAGCCCCTCTCGGACTTCCGTCGACCACCGATGATTTCGAACACCTCCGTTGGTTCCCGTACCCGGACGAGATCCAGCAAATTGGCTGAATGTCTCCTCCAATCGACTGAATCCCCAAACCAGTGTTTTCGGGTGCATCCGTGCCGTACAAGCGGGACGGATACACCGGAAAGACCTCAAATGAGAACTAGATTTGGCCTCGCATGAACGTCATCGAGATGGATTCCCTCACAAAGTTCTACGGACCTCGCCGCGGCGTTGAAGACATCAACCTGTCGATCAAGGGTGGTCAGGTATTCGGTTTTCTCGGCCCGAACGGCTCGGGGAAGTCCACCACCATGAGGGTCCTGCTGGACTTCCACCGTCCAACCGCCGGTTCCGCCAGAATGCTCGGCCTCGATTGCCAGAAGGACAGCCTCCAGATCCGCAAACGAACGGGCTATCTCTCAGGCGACCTCTCCCTGTATGACAAGCTGAACGGCCTCGAGTTGCTCACGTGGCTCGGCAACCTGAGAGGCGGTGTGCCCGAAGACCGCATCCGCTCACTCTCCGACGAGCTCACCCTGGATCTGGACCGCAAGATCGGTGACCTGTCCAGGGGCAACAGGCAGAAGGTCGGACTCGTGCAGGCGTTCATGCACGAACCCGAACTGTTGATCCTGGATGAACCCACCACCGGCCTTGATCCCCTGATTCAGCACAAATTCCAGAAGATGGTCCGTGACGTGGCCGACAGTGGCCGCACCGTATTCCTTTCCTCGCACATCATCGACGAGATCGACCGGACCTGCGACAAGGTCGCCATCATCCGGGAGGGATTCCTGGTGGCCGTGGAGACCATCAAGTCCCTCAGGGCCCGTTCGGTGCGGACGGTCCGAATCAAGTTCGATGAAGTCGTTTCGCCAGCCCAGTTCCATGATCTCGACGAGGTCCACGATGTACGGGAACTGGGAACCGAACTCAACATCAAGACCACCGGCGACATCGACTCAATCGTGAAACTCGCCGCACAACACCACGTGGTGGATCTGGTGAGCGAACAGGCCGATCTGGAAGAGATCTTCCTGTCGTACTACGCGGGAGGGTCCGGAACCACAGATTTCGACGACACAGAACCGGGCACTGGCGAAGGCGGAGATGACAAGACACCGCGGTCCGCCCGCGACACCGGGCGCATTGACTCTGACAGCACCACCAAATCGGGATCCGACGACGACACCAATCGTGCAGGTGCCAGTGGTGGAGGTGCCAACGGTGGAGGTGCCGATGGCGAAGGTGCCGCATGAGTTCGACACTGCTGATTCGCCGCACCCTGGCCAATCGACGAACCAGCCTTACCTGGTGGGCGAT
>JAUXGW010000230.1 GCA_030621865.1 Actinomycetes bacterium | reverse complement strand
TGGGATCCATCTTGGCGATCTCAGCGAGGAGTTCCTCCTCGGACATCTCCTTGATGCGTGTGGAGATTATCCAGACATGGCCAAAGGGATCCTCCACCCGGCTCGACCGGTCGCCGTAGAAACGATCATCCGGATGGTCGAGGACCGTTGCCCCGAGATCCTCCGCCCGCGCGGTTACCGAGTCCACGTCATCCACGTACGCGTGGATGGTCACCGGCGTTCCGCCGAGAGTCGGCGGGGCTTTGTAACCCATGTCGGGATACTCATCAGCGAGCAGCAACGCCGAGTCCCCCACCTGCACCTCGCAGTGACCAATTCCGCCATCAGGTGTTGGCAGGCGGATTCGCTCCTCGCCCTCGAACATCGCTTGGTAGAACTCGGACGCGGCCGCCGCATCCCGAACGATCAGGTACGGCTGAAGAGTGTGAAATCCGGAAGGTACTGCCATGGAACCCAGTCTGCCGCGGTCGAACGCGACCGACGACAGATCATGGGCAAACGGCCGGATTCAGCGATTCCACCCCGGAACAAGATTCTCCGGTGCATCCATTGCCATTTGCCGACGGATGGACCGGAAACGCGGGGATTCGGGTGAGTGGCCCGGCCGGACTTCAGTCGAGGACTGCGGCTGCGACCAGATCCTCACATCGACGAGTGTCGTTGTAGGAACCCTGCAGTGCCTTGGCACGACGGAAGTACAACTGGATCTCGTACTCAACCGTGAAGCCCACCCCGCCGAAGATCTGCTCGGCCATGGCCGTGGTGTCCCGGTAAGTGTTGCAGGCGAAAATCTTCGACATTGCCGCCAGCTTCGTCACCGGCTGCTCGGTATCACGTCCGGCCGCTTTGCCGAGTGACCAGGCGGCCTCGTAGTTGAGGAGCTTCGAGCCGTCCACCGCCGTCTTGGCATTGGCCATGTCGTGGGCCAGAGCCTGGAAAGCACCGAGGGGCTTGTCGAACTGCTCACGGTCCTTGGAGTACTGAACGGTGATTTCGAGGGCGTACTCGCTTCCACCGTTGGCGTTGGCGGCGGACAGAACCATGACCTGATCCATCACAGCCGACCACGTTGCCCAACCGGTTCCGGCGGCACCGATGCGATCGGCTTTCGAAACGCTCACGTCGTGGAAGTCCACTCGGTAGCGGGCATCGGAACTGATGGACATGCGCTGTTGCATCGTCACACCGCTGGCGTTGGGATCCACGAGGAACAAGTCCACATCAGTCTCGGCGTCACCGGTACGTGCGAGCACCACGAGGCGCTCCGCGGATGAACCAAAACGAACTGATTCCTTGGTGCCGTTGAGGACAAAGCTGTCTCCCGAAGCGGCCGCAGTCATCTGCACGCCCCTGGGGCCGAAGGAGTTGTCGGGCTCGAGCCAGGCCGGCACCAAGATCGTCTCACCTGAAGCAATGCGGGTGACGTAGTCGGATTTCTGGGAATCCGAGCCTGCGGCCAGAATCGCTCCGGCCGACATCACACAACTCTCCAGATGCGGGGTCGGGGCGATGGAACGACCGAGTTCCTCATAGAGGACCACGCCGTCGAGCGTGGATGAACCCGCCCCACCGTATTCCTCGGGCAGCATCAAGCCGAGCAGTCCCAGTTCGGCGAGTTGATCCCAGAGATCCTGGGAGTAACCCAACGGATCGTCTTCGATCTCGCGGATCTGCTCATTGTCCGCGTACTTGGTGCACAGACCGCGCACCATCTCTCGCAGCATGTCTTGTTCTTCGGTGAAATCCAGATTCAACACAGGTGTTCTCCTCGTTCAGTGCCGTACGGCTCAGGGCTTCCAGCCGTCGGCCTTGCGGGCCCACGGGTTGTCGTTTTCGTTCTTCGGTATGGCCACCCGAATCGTGCAGGTGGTAGCTACGCGCTCCTCGCCGGGATTACCCGACCCGTCCAGTTCGGCGGCGGTGAGCGTGACCTCGACGAGCGCCCATCCACAACCTTGGTCATCGGTGTCAACCTCGGTCACCGACGCGCGGTATGTCATGCGGTCTCCCGGGAACACCGAATCGCGCATGCGAAACGTCATTCGTCCGACGCGGCCCGAAGGTCCAGTCCAGTCGGTGATGTAACGCTCGAACCACGCCGCCTGATTGGGGGTGTTCAGGAATATGTCCGCCACTCCGTTGCGTTCGGTGGCGAACTTGTAGTCATGGTGCATGGGGCGCCAGTCCCGGCTGGCCAACGCACCCAGCACGACGGTGGTGGGTGTGACGTCCACCACCAGTTCGGGGAGTTCATCACCAGCTGTGACCTGATCAATAAGCAACTCGGCCATCACTTGTTCTCCTCGCGGTTGTAGCCGAACCCGGTGTAGTTCTCGACTCCCACCAGATCCCCGTTCTGATTCTTGTACTCGATGTCGATCACCCAGAAACGCCCAGTTCCCAACTTGGTGGTCTTGAGTCCGCTCACCGAGCGCAGGATCTGGGCGTGGCTGATCACGTCACCGGGGCGCACGGGATCATGGAAGACCACCGTGTTGTCGGTCATCACGGCCTCCGGAAGCCCGAGGCGTTCCTTGAGGTCGAAGTGAACCTTCAACGCGACCTGCTCGCCTTCGGCACCGGGCTCCCAGTAATGCGGCCGCATCCACAGAGAGAGCGTGGAAGGCATTGCGGTCATTCCGCCGGTGACTTCATCGGCAACGGCTTCATCCCAATAGAGCGGGTTGGCGTTCTTGGTGGCAGCCAATGTGTCGTAGGTGTAGCTCCGCTCGACCGGAAAGGTCGCTGTAACCGGATACTGCGGCTTTCCGATCGATTCGGCCACCCACGAGGGCAGATCATCGGTGTTCGGGTCACTCATGCAATTGCTCCCTTTTCGAGTAGGCATCCAATTTTCTCTTCGGTGAGGCCGGCATCGGTCAACAGCTCGGCGACATCGGTGACCTTGCCATCGCGGATCTCGTACGGGCCGGCGGGCGGATCCGTCCCCGCCCAGATCGGCGCAGCCTGGCGGAATGCTCCACCACTCTCCGAAACTGCATCCACCACTAGTCCTCGTGATTCGTACTGCTCATCCAGAACGGCTTCAGCAACCGTGTTGACCGGGGCAACACAGGTGTCGGCCGGTCCCAGCAGCTCCACCCACTCATCGCGGGTCCTGGTCGCGAACTCGCCGGCAAGGGCATCGCGGATCTCGTCTTGTTTGTCATCCGTCATCTGGTGTTCGCCATACTGCGGCAAGCCGATCAACTCACACAGGTTCTTCCAGAACTGGGGCTCGATCGCACCTACGGAAATGTGTTTGCCGTCCGAACAGGTGTAGATGTCGTAACACGCGTACCTGCCGGTGAGGATGTAGTGGCCGGGACCGGGCTCGGTACCGGTGGCGAGATACTCATCGGCGTACAGCGACATCATGGCGAACGCCCCGTCGGCAATTGACACATCGAGATGCTCACCAACACCTGTGCGGTCACGTCGCAACAGACCCGCAAGCACAGCCATCGCTGCCTGCATCCCACCTGCTGCAATGTCCGCCACGGTTGCGCCCGGCAGCACGGGTCGGCCGTCACTTCGGCGTCCGCTGCAATCGAGGAAGCCACTCGTGGCCAGATAGTTCACGTCATGGCCGGCCCAGGCGCTGCGCGGACCGCTCTGGCCGAAACCGGAAGTCGAACACAGGATGATCCGGGCGTTGCGGGCTTGCAGGTCCTCGAATCCGATGCCCAGGCGGTCGACCACTCCGGGGCGGAACGACTCGATGACCACGTCGGCCCGTTCGACCAGCGCCAGAAAGGCCTCTCGGCCGTCATCCGATTTCAGATCGAACAACGCTCGAGTCATTCCGCGGTTGCCGGAATAGGCGTAGTACGGCGGGACGATCTGTACGCCACCGGCCCGCGGCACTGCACCCACCTTC
>JAUXGW010000092.1 GCA_030621865.1 Actinomycetes bacterium | reverse complement strand
GCTGAGGAAGAAGCTGCTGAGTACATCAAGTCTTCGATGACGAAGCCGGTTTCGGCCTACATCGCTGGTCAGACTGCGCCCGCCGGCAAGAAGATGGGTCACGCAGGCGCCATCGTTTCCGGTGGCAAGGGAACCGCCGCTGCGAAGATGGAAGCCCTCACCGATGCCGGTGTGCAGGTTGGGGCCAACCCGACCGAAGCCGGCGAGCTGATGGTGGAGATCATCAAGTCCCTGTAACTCTCTCCCGCCGGTGACTCCGATCACCGGAGAAACATTCTCTTGGTTCTTGCTGCTCCGGGCGGCACTTCCGGCGGTGTCCTGAACCGCCCCGGGTGCTGATAACTTGAGCGCCGATGCGATTAGCGGTACTGGCCTCGGGCAGCGGAACCTTGCTTGACGCCATGGCCCGCGAAGGCCTGCCGATCGCCCTGGTGATGGTCGACCGCCGCTGCGACGTGGAGAAGGTCGCAGAACGGCACGGATTGCCGATCGAAATCCTTGAACGCACCGAGTTCGGCGATCGTTTCGACCGGCACGCCTACACGGTTGAAGTTGTGGGCAAACTTCGTGAACACGACATCGATCTCGTGGCGATGGCGGGCTGGGGCACGATCCTGGCTCCGTATGCCTTTGAGTCCCTTCCCGGAAGGATCATCAACACCCATCCGGCGTTGCTCCCGAGCTTCCGCGGCTGGCATGGAGTTCGAGACGCCCTGGCATACGGCGCCAAGGTCACCGGATGCACGGTGCACGTGGCCACCGAAACCGTCGACGATGGTCCGATCCTGGCCCAGGAGGCCGTTGTGGTGCTCGCCGACGACACCGAATCCAGCCTCCACGAACGCATCAAGGCCGTGGAGCGGCGCCTCTACACCGAAACAATTCGCGAAATCCTCGAACGCGGGAGTGTCAACTGATGTCCGACCAACCTCAATCAAGCGCGAGCGATCCGATCGCGGCCGAACCAGCAAAGCGCCGGGCGCTGCTGTCCGCCTATGACAAGACGGGCATGGTGGAGCTGGGCACCGCATTGGTGGATCTGGGATGGGAGTTGGTGTCCTCCGGTGGAACCGCCCGGGTCCTCTCCAAAGCCGGCTTGCCGGTGATTCCCACCGTTGACGTCACCGGCTTCCCGGAGATGCTTGGTCACCGGGTGGTCACCCTTCACCCGGCGATCCACGGTGGCTTGCTTGCCGACCGCAACGATCCTGAACACCGCGCCGACATGGATCAGTACGGGATGGTTCCCATCGATCTGTTCGCGGGGAACCTGTATCCGTTCAGCAGCGATCCTTCGGTTGAGCTGATCGACATCGGTGGTCCTGCGATGACCAGGGCCGCAGCGAAGAACCACGAGTTCGTAACGGTTCTGGTGGATCCCGCCGACTACGAGGTTGTTCTCACCGAACTCCGCGAAACGGGCGACGTCAGTTTGGCCACTCGCAAGCGACTGGCGCGAGACGCCTTCGCCCACACCGCTCAATACGATGCCGCAATAGTCGATTGGCTGGACGACCAGATCCATGATGAAGCAGCGGATTCGCCGGCGTCCGGGGATGCTGCCGTGGACGTCCCGGAGCTGCCCGAAACACTCAACGTTTCGGCCACTCGCCAGGATGTCCTCCGTTACGGCGAGAACCCGCATCAGGATGGCGCCAGATATTCGTTCTCCGGCGATTCCTGCTGGGATTCGGCGGTCCAGCATGGCGGCAAGGAGATGAGTTTTCTCAACGTCTACGACGCGGATGCAGCCTGGCGGCTGGTGCACTCCCTTGGCGAAGGTCCCGCCGCTGTGGTGATCAAGCACGCCAACCCGTGTGGTGCTGCGGTTGCCGGCGACATCACTTCCGCCTATTCGCTGGCGCACGAATGCGACCCGGTCAGTGCCTTCGGTGGCATCGTGGCGGTCAACCGCCCGGTCACCCACGCCATGGCGGAGGCGTTGTCCCCGGTGTTCACCGAGGTTCTGGTGGCACCCGGGTTCGACGATGATGCCCTCCTGTTGTTGCTGGAGAAGCGCAATCTGCGGATTCTGACTGCTCCTGCCCCGAACATTCCGGAGTTGGATATTCGCACCATCGACGGTGGCTTCCTCGTTCAGACTCCAGATGTTGTGAACCTGGACCGGTCCGAGTGGTCTGTGGCCACGGACCGCGAACCAACCGACTCCGAATGGTCTGACCTCGAGTTGGCGTGGCGAGTGGCAGCGAGGGTCACGTCCAACACGATCTGCCTGGTCAAGGACGGCCAGGCCGTGGGTATCGGAGCGGGCCAGCAGAACCGCCGCGACGCCGGCCGGATTGCTGCTTCCAAAGCCGACGGCCGGGCAGTGGGCGGCGCGTGTGCAAGTGATGCGTTCTTCCCGTTCCGCGATGGTCTCGATGCGGCCGCAGAAGCCGGGGCCACCGCTGTGATTCAGCCCGGTGGCTCAATTCGCGATGAGGAAGTCATCGACGCAGCCAATGAGGCGGGCATGGCGATGGTGTTCACGGGCGAGCGCCACTTCAAGCACTGACGCTTCGAGCACTGACGCTTCAAGTACTGGGGCTTCGAGCACCATTGCGCCCGAGCACTGTTGCGCGAGTCAGGGCGTGGCTTGGCGGTTGATCGTGTCCGGATCGAAGGCTGTGATCTCGGCAGCTCCGCCCATGCTCGGGAAACTGGCGCTGACCAGTTGGACGTCCTCGTAGAGAACCTCGGGTTCACTCTTGCCCTGAGCCCGCATCGACCAGATCGCCACGTCGTCGCCGGTCAGGGCGGCCATGTAGATCTTGCCTTCGTGCAGGAGTGCGGCACCGATGACGTCGGCGGTTACCCGAAGGGTCGCCTCGTCCTCATGTGCCGGCGCGATGAAGAGTTCCGCCGCACCATCTGTTCGTTGACCCCGCAACAGCGCCGAGCCGTCGGTATCGATCGAAGCCAGTTCGGCCAGGGGAGTGTCCCCGAGCGGCTGGGCACTCGATGTGCCCTGGAGGTCCAGTCGAACGTAGGAGGCGGTTTCGGTGCCCACCACCAGATGCATCGTGGAACCCTGCACGAGGGCACGGCTGATCGTGGGTTCGACGAACTCGCCGATCTCGATCTCGAAAATCGGTTCTTCTTCGTCGATGTGGTCTGCAGGCTCGGTCATGAAGAACTCCATGTGCCCTTCATTGCGCAACGCCACGACCACCTCGCCGGGAGCCGCATTCAGCGCGATCAGGTTTCCGCTGATCACCTCGGTGACATCTTCGCCCGGCGCCCAGTAGTTGAGGGTGGTGGCGGATGGATCCGCCACCTGACTCGACAGGAAGTGAACTCCCTCCGCCAGGGAGACCGGAATCAGCAAACCACCGGCCAGGGTCGCCACGGTTTCGGTCTGACCATCGGTTTCCATCCACGTCAGTGTCTGTTCATCGCCAAGGGTCGACACTGTCACGAAGGCCTCGGACTCGGATCCGACAGGCATGACGCCGACGCTCTGCGCCGGTTCGCCGCTGCCCAGGATGTCGCCGGTGCTTCCGTCGATCACGCGAGCAACCATCTGTCCATTGTTCGGGTCCAGTTCAATTCCGATCACGCCGTTGTCCCTGGTCACCGCCTGTGCGTTTATGAAATCGCCCTCCACCACGATGGATTCGCTGGAGCGCAGGTCGGTAATGGTGAGGTCGCCGCCGTCGGCGGGCCATGAGATCACGAGCCTGTCGTCGCTGCGAACCCGGCACCGTCCCTCGCCGATCACCTCGGAGGTCCCCACGTCGGTGGCGAGTTGGCAACCGGACCCGGTGAAGGTGAACACGCCACGATTCCCAATGAGCGTCTCGAACTGTTCTTCTGCGGAGGTGATCACTGAGGGTTTCTCGCCGGGGGAGCCGGCGGTCAGGGAGGCCCCGGAACTGCCGAGCGACCCGATCAGGAGATTGTCCTTCCAGACGTCTGCCAGTCGGTTCTCGGAAACCTGACCTTCCGGGTCGCGGCGGAAGATCTGGAGGGCGTCAAGAGCATCGGTTGCCACGATGTTGGAGTCGCTCAACTCCTCGCCGGGGCTGACGGCCCACAGTGATACGGCCTCAGCCTGTCCGGCAGCGGATGGATTCGGTGCCACGATCAGTTTGTCGCCGGCGCCTCCACAGGCTGTGAGCAGGAGTGTCAGCGATGCGGTTGCAGCCAGGGCAAGGCGGGGTATTCCCATGGGTGGCAACGTATCCGGCCCAGCACCGCAGGTCGACTCGCGCTGCCCGAAGCAGAGGCCCGGGAGTTGACTGGTCCGGGCGATTCGCCACCCGAACTACCATCGCTTTCGATGACGGCAATACGTATGGACGGCGAGGCCCTGGCCTCGACGATCAAAGAGGACCTGAAGGCTCGCATAGCGGCGCTCGCTGATTCGGGTGTGGTGCCCGGTCTCGGGACGGTGCTGGTGGGCGACGATGGCCCGTCGGCCAATTACGTGTCGATGAAACACCGGGACTGCGCCGAGTTGGGAATCCATTCGGAGGATCGTCGCCTTTCCTCCGATGCCACACAGGCCGACATCGAGGCCGTGATCGACGAACTCAATGCCTCTGCTTCGGTCCACGCGTACATCCTTCAGTATCCCTTTCCGTCGGGACTCGACTTCGAATCAGCCATGCTCAAAGTTGATCCTGCCAAGGACGCCGATGGTCTGCATCCGCAGAACCTTGGTCAGCTGGTCATGGGCCAGGTTGCTCCATTGGCGTGCACGCCTGCGGGCATTGTGGAGATGCTCGTTCACTACGAAGTGCCGGTGGTGGGCCGCAATGTGGTGATCGTCGGGCGTGGCCTCACGATCGGGCGACCACTTGCCAATCTGTTGACTCTCAAACGGCCGAATGCCAACGCCGCGGTCACCGTGGTCCACACGGGAGTGCCCGACATCGGTGCCTACACCCGCGAGGCTGACGTGATCGTGGCCGCTGCCGGATCACCCGGGCTGATTGGTCCCGACATGGTCAAGCCCGGTGCGGCGGTGATTGCTGCCGGCGTGAGTTTTCAAGACGGGAAGCTCGTCAGCGATGTCCAGGATGAGGTTTCCGAAGTCGCCGGCTGGCTGTCACCCCGAATCGGCGGAGTGGGTCCCATGACCCGTGCGATGCTGCTGGCGAACACCGTGGCCGCTGCCGAACGTGGCGGTCCGATCTCGGTTGGCACCTGAGCCGCATATGGCCCACGATGAGGGTGCTGCTGCAACGTTGTGCGACTGGCTGTGAGAACGGGGACTCCCGGTGACCAAGATTTCCAAACTGATTGAACAGGGTCCCACGCTCAGCGTGGAGTTCTTCCCGCCCAAAACACCGGAGGGCCTCGAGAAGCTCAACGACACCCTTGACTCACTGGAGTCCCTGACGGCACCCGATGGCACAGAACTCTCCTTCGTGTCGGTCACCTACGGCGCCGGCGGTACAACCCGGGATCGCACGCGGGACCTGGTGATCGGCATCAACGGGGATCGCCGGTTCCCGGCGATGCCTCACCTCACCTGTGTGGGCCACACCGAAGCCGAGATCGATGACCTGTTGGCCGACTATGCCGCCGGCGGAATCCAGAACATCCTGGCCCTTGGTGGCGATCCACCCGCTGACGGCTCAGAGGTCACTGGCGACTTCGACTACGCGATTGAGCTGATCGACTCGATCAGGGCTGCCGGGGACTTCTCCATTGGTGTGGCGGCACATCCCGAGATGCATCCAAGGTCGGCCTCACGTGATGCTGACCGGAGGCGCCTGGCGGAGAAGCTTTCGGCTGCCGATTTCGGCATCACACAGTTCTTCTTCGACGCGGATGACTACTTCCGGATGGTCGAGGAACTGGACACCCTGGGTTGCGACACCCCGATTCTTCCGGGCGTGATGCCAATGCTGAACCCCGGCACCGTCGAGCGCTTCGCCGGCATCGCCAAGGCCAAGTTTCCGACGGAACTGGCCAACAAGATCGAGGCTGCTGAGGAGCCCGAAGAGCGAATGGCCATTGCCGCCGATGCAGCGGCAGCCTTGACCGAGGAATTGGTCGACAGGGGAGTGCCGGGAATTCACATCTACTGCATGAATCGATCCGACATCGTGGAAGCCGTGCTCGAAAGGATCACCGGTCTGGGCGCCGGCACCTGATCGCCTGCGGAGAGTCTGCTTGACCACAAGCAGTGGTCTGGTCACACTGGATGCTCTACCTTCTGGCCGGAGCCTGCGCCCCTTGGTGCACTCCGGGTTTGGTCGGCAGCGGTCATGTGCGTGTCGCTGGGGAGGAATCACGCCGTGTGAAGAGAGCGAGTGTGCTGCGCCGAAACAAGGGTAATGCGGCCGCCAAGACAAGTCTTGGTGGCGTCAGCTTCGACAGTGAAGACGAAGCCCAACTCGACGGTCAGATCGACCGCTGGCTGGGCGGTCAGCGTACGCGTCTCGGTGAACTCCTGCTCGAACTCGGCACGATCGAACCCGACGATCTTCTCGACACCCTGGCCGCCCAGGCGGGGATACCCGCCGAAGACCGTCGCCGCATCGGAGGGATGCTCGTTGATGCCGGCCTGATAGATGAAGTCGGCTTGGCATCAGCCTTGAGCAGGCAGTTCGGCGTGCCGCTGGCGGATCTCCGGATGGAGTCGCCGACTACCGAGGCCATCGAAGCCGTTCCCGAAGAGCTCGCGCGTGAACACGGCGTCGTGCCGCTGCGAGTAGTTGGCGACCGGGTTCAGATTGTTTCCGCGGATCCCTACGACACCGAAGCCATTCGTGCCCTGACCCACCATTGCGGTCGAGTGGCATTGCTGATCGGTTCGATGGCGGACATCGAACGTCATCAGGGGGAGGCCTACAACGCCCTCTCCGAGGCAGACCGCCACATCCAGGCATTCGAGTTGTCCCAGGACGATGGCCAGGTGTCCCTTGAGGCCATCGAGACCCTTCAGGTTGATGAGACGGCTCCTGTGGTTCAGGTGGTCAACAGAGTCATCACTCAGGGAGTCCGTTCGCGCGCTTCGGATGTACACCTCGAACCCACCGAGACCGACGTCCGGGTTCGTTACCGAATCGACGGCGCCATGACCGATGCAATTCGTCTGCCCCTGGCGATGGGCCCGGGACTGTCGAGTCGTATCAAGGTGATGGCGGAACTCAACATCGTGGAGCGGCGCCGCCCCCAGGACGGGCAGTTCAGCTATAACGTCGACGGACGCCCGATCGACGTCCGTTGCTCGATAGTGCCCACGATCCATGGCGAGAAGACCGTGCTTCGTCTACTCGACAAGACGCGAACTCTCATCAGCCTCAACGATCTCGGAATGACCTCCGAGGTGGCCGATCGGTATCGCTCCATTGCCCGCTCGCCTCTCGGGATGATTCTCTGTACCGGTCCCACCGGTTCCGGCAAGACCACCACGCTGTACGCCACCCTCAGTGAGGTGAATGACCCCACCAAGAACGTCGTCACGATCGAGGACCCGGTGGAGTACCACTTCGAGGGCATCACGCAGATGCCTGTCACCGGTACCGGGATCAGTTTTGCCGACGGGTTGCGTGGCATCCTGCGCCAGGACCCGGACGTGATTCTCGTGGGTGAGATCCGCGATGAGGAGACTGCCCGCATCGCAATGCAGGCGAGCCTCACCGGTCACCTGGTGCTTTCTTCGTTGCACGCAGTGGATTCCGCCGCTGCAATTCACCGT
Source organism: Actinomycetes bacterium (assembly GCA_030621865.1). Classification (GTDB taxonomy): domain Bacteria; phylum Actinomycetota; class Acidimicrobiia; order Acidimicrobiales; family Microtrichaceae; genus JAHRAZ01. Next base: position 1,432 of record JAUXGW010000092.1, on the reverse strand, counting down.
TTCACCGACATGGGAATCGAACCATTCCTGGTGGCGTCCGCAATCTCGGGCGTCGTCGGTCAGCGGTTGCTGCGCCGAATCTGCAACGGCTGTGCAGAAGAAGTGGAGCCGTCCGCCACTGAGATTCAACTGGTGGAGACCCACGTGGGCGTGCTTCCCGACGTTTGGAAGCGGGGTCGGGGCTGCAACCTCTGCGCCGGTACCGGTTACCGGGGGCGTGTCGGTGTGTACGAGTTGCTCGAGATCAACGACGAGATTCGGGAACTGATCGTTTCCAAGGCCACACATCACGAGATCCGCCGCGCGGCCCTCGCACAGGGAATGAAGTCGATGCAGCAGCAGGCCTTCGAACTGGTCCTGGCCGGCGAGACCACAGTTGATGATGTGGTCCGCAATGTCTACGCCCCGGGCATGGAGCTTCAGGTGGACGGCTCCGTGGGCTTCGGAGGCGGCGGGGTGGCTGGCGCCGAGGATCCTGATGTCGACGACCCACTTCCCTCAGACTCTCCAGTCCCCTCAGTCGCCGACCCAACCGCTGATCGCGGTGACACAACTGATTCGGGCGTGAATGGATCTGGTGGAAGCCACTCGGAAACCGCCGACGCGGGTCAAACTCCTGATTCAGGGCAAGTGACGGAACCGATCTGATGACCGCCACCGAAGCACAACCACCACAACCGCGGGAATCGGAACCGGAACCGTCCCAACCGGAGTCCAAACCGGCCAAAGAGCTGAAGTTCCACTATCAGGCCGAGAACCTGAATGGCGAAGTTGTGAAGGGGAACATTCGGGCTGCGAGCGCCGGCATCGCGCGCAACGAACTGGCGGTTCGGGGCCTGCGGGTCCGCAAGCTCACCCAACGCAGGGGTCTGCAGACCGAGATCACCCCCAAGAAGGTGCCCGCCACCGACATCATGCATTTTTCGCGGCAGATGGCCACGTTCCTGCGTGCCGGTGTGCCGATGACCGAGGCGATCTCCAGTCTTTCGGTGGACACCACCAACAAACGGTTCCGGGAAGTCCTTAATGACGTGGTTGAGCGGGTTGCGGCGGGTGCCCGGGTTGCCGACGCCCTCGGAGCCCACGCCGACGTGTTCCCGAGTTACTACATGGCGATGCTCTCTGCGGCTGAGCTGACCGGTCGGATGGACCGGGCGTTCGATCAGCTGCACGCCTACATAAAACGCGATATCGATCTCAGGCGGGCGGTCCGCAGTGCGCTGGTGTATCCACTGATTCTGCTCGGGATCTCAGTGGTGGTGGTCGGGGTCATCGTGGTGTTTGCCATTCCGCGCTTCGCTGAGTTCTTCGACGAGTTCGATGCCACGCTGCCACTACCCACGCGGATTCTGATGGCGATCGCGAACTTCGTGACTTCGCCGGCCGGACTGATCACGGGAATCATTCTCGTGGCAGTGGTGGTCGGCACCCT
>JAUXGW010000079.1 GCA_030621865.1 Actinomycetes bacterium | reverse complement strand
CCACCACGCATGGGCGGGAACTCAAAGGTGGCTGCCGTTGTCCCGGCGGTGATCGTGGTGATCGGAGCTTCCGGGAGCGTTTCATTACCTTCGTCGATGGTGATCTCCCATCGGCAGTGAGGTACCCGGTCGGACGGTTCTCGGGGTGGACGGTGAACGTGCCGGATGTGGGCCTTGGGATTGATCGCCTGGGCAGTCACATCGAAGGTTGCATCCTCGATCGTGTGGCACATCGAAGTCACGAAACCCTCACCGAAAGGTTCCGCGTCGAGCAGCGCACCGCAGCTCGCCAGCTCGAAGAACCCGTGGTTGGAGTCAACAACTTCGTAGTGGACGTCGAGATAATGGTGGGGAAACCCGGGATCCAGCTGGAGAACCTTGAATATGGCCTCAACATCGTTTCCTTCGATCCCCATGATTCGACGCAATCGATCGCCATAGACCGGACTCGCTCCCTTCCATTCCTCTATCGCCAACTCCTCCATCGCCTCTGCTCCGAACTTCATCCCTATGGCCGCGCACATCGACCGGTCGAGAAGATGCACCGCCAAGGCGAATTCGCGAACCAGCCTCACAAGTGCGTCGTGTGAGAGATCCTCGTAGCGAAAATCGGCCTGGAACTCACCGGAATAATCGGGTAGGCCGCCCCGGTCGGCTCCTGCGCTGGAACTCGCCACAGCATCCGGCTCGGGTTCCTCAATCGCCAGCTCGGGTTTCCCGCTGGTCTGCTCGGTGTTCATGTGATCCTCCGAATGGTGCGCTCAAACGGTGCGCTCTGCTGGCTTCGCTCTGTGATCCAGGATGTCTTTCGTGCTTGGGCCACGAAAGCAGACTAGCGTCTGGACACATGTCCAGTTCTGGATCGCAACCATGAGCGACCCAACGAGCCAATCACGTGCAGGCTCCGGAACCAGAGAAGCTGACGCGCGGGATATCGACGGGCACGAATCCGGTCCCCGGACATCACCTCGTCGGCACCTCGGCGCCAAACAGGCCGACACAGTCACCCGCTTGCTCCATGCGGGTGTGGAAGAAGTGCGCGAACACGGGTACGACGGATTGAGCATCCGGGCGGTGGCCGCGAGGGCTCAGGTCGCTCCCGCAACCGCCTACACCTATTTCGCATCGAAGGATCATCTGGTCACCGAGATGTTCTGGCAGCGACTCTCGGAGATCGAATCACCTCCCGAGTCGACTGAGCAGGACACGGCGGAACGCGTCTCACGGTCGCTGTCTGACATTGCCGTGTTGGCGGTTCAAGAGCCGGAACTCGCCTCCGCCTGCACCACAGCAATGCTCTCGAACGACGCCGAGGTCGACCGAACCAGGGCAATGATCGGCCAGCACACACACACCCTTCTTCGACAGGCAGTGGGGCCGGATGCAGATCCACACGGACTCCAGACACTGGAAGCCGCCTGGTCCGGGTTTATGCTCCAAGCGGGCATGGGATACATCAAGTACGAAGATCTGCCCCTACTCATGGAGCAGGCAGCAAGTGTCGTTTTTCGAAAGGAAATCCAATGACAGTCACCGACATCACCAGTAGCGATACCCCGGTTGTGTACAACCCCTACCACTACGCGATTCATCAGGATCCCTACCCCACGTACGAGCGCCTGCGGGCGGAGGCACCGCTGTATCACAATGCGGAACTTGATTTCTGGGCGTTGTCGAAGCACGCCGACGTGGAGGCCGCATTCCGCGATTCGGTGACCTACTCCAATTCACACGGAGTATCGCTGGACAAGGCAGCCTCTGGACCACATGCACACAAGACCATGTCGTTCCTGGCCATGGATCCCCCGAGACACACTCGGATGCGGTCCTTGGTGAACCGCGGATTCACACCTCGCCGAGTCGCCATGATGGAGGATCGAATCCGGGAGATCGCCAGGCAGCATCTGGATGAATGCCTGCCGTCCGGATCGTTCGACATGGTTGCGGACTTTGCCGGCAAGCTTCCGATGGATGTCATCTCCGAACTGATCGGTGTACCCGAAGCCGACCGCGCTCAGCTCCGAATCTGGGCCGACCTTCTGGTGCATCGCGAGGAAGGGGTGGAGGACGTTCCGCAGTCCGGAATCGACGCAAGTCTGTCGCTGGTGGGCTACTACGCCGACATGATCGCTGATCGCCGCAAGACTCCAACCGACGATCTCACCACCGCGTTGCTGGCCGCCGAGATCGACGGCGACCGTCTCACCGACGAAGAGGTGATGGGCTTCCTCTTCCTGATGGTCGTTGCCGGCAACGAGACCACCACAAAGCTGCTCGCCAATGCCTGGTACTGGGCCTGGAAGTTTCCCGAACAGCAGAAGCTGGTACTCGAGGATCACTCACGCGTTTCCGACTGGGTGGAGGAAACCCTTCGCTTCGACACGTCTTCGCAGATGCTTGCCCGCATCACCACCCGCGACGTGGAGATGCACGGTCAGGTGATTCCCGAGGGCGACAGGGTCCTGCTGCTCGTCGGCTCCGCGAATCGCGACGAGTCCGTGTTCGAAGACCCGTGGGATTACCAACTCGGTCGCGACACCACCTCCTCCCTGAGCTTCGGAATGGGCCGACATTTCTGCCTCGGGGCATCCCTGGCGCGACTCGAGGGGCAGGTCTGTCTGGAAGAACTGCTGAACCGCGTCTCCGGGTGGGAGATCGACGAGAGCGGCATCGAACGCGTCCACTCTGTCAACGTGCGCGGTTTCGCCGCGTTGCCGACCACCGTAACCCTCTCATGAGTCCACCAGCTCACCCGGACCGGCGTCCCGCGTTCGTCACCGGGGCTTCGAGCGGGATCGGAGCCGCCACCGCACTGATGCTCGCCGGACAGGGTCACCCGGTGGCACTGGCGGCCAGGCGCATGGACCGACTCACGGACCTCCGCGACACGATCCGGGCCAACGGTGGAGAAGCAGTCGCAATCGAACTCCACCTGACCGATCCCGAAGCGATCGCGGTGGCTGCCGATGAGGCTGTGGCGGAGCTCGGGGAGATCGAAGTATTCGTCTCCGTCGCCGGAGAAGTCCTGCCGATGAGGGCCCACGAGGTTGATCCACAAGAGTTTCTGCGCCAGATCCAGATCAACCTTCTCGGCGTTCAAGCCCTCGTCGCCGCATTCGTGCCCAGCATGATCGATCGGCGCCGCGGTGATGTGGTGCTCGTGAGTTCAGACGTCACACGCCTGCCACGCCCCACAATGGCCAGCTACGTAACTGCCAAGTGGGGTCTCGAGGGGTTGGCAAGGGGAATGCAGCTGGAACTCGAAGGTACAGGCGTGCGCTCCTCTCTTGTCCGTCCGGGACCCACACTCACCGAAATGGGTTCGGAGTTCCCAGCTGAGCGACTGTCCGATCTGATGGCTGAATGGACCAAACACGGGTTCATGCGGCACGAGGGTTTCCTCGATGCCGAAGGCCCCGCGTCGGCAGTGATGGCGATTCTGTCCGCTCCCCGGGGAACCCATCTGACAATCATCGAAGTCCAACCAGAAGCCCCCGTGAAGGAGTCATGATGGCCAGCGACACACCCGCCGAAACCAATCTCTCACAGAATTCTCCCCCAGAGGGTCCTGCCACAGACGGACTCGAACCCCAGATGGTGAGCGGCCGGGTTGGATCCAACGGCCATCTCGACGAACTCGGGACTGACCCGATCGGTTTGATGGAACGGGTTCATGACGAGTGCGGAGACGTCGGTGCCTTCGAACTCGCAGGTCGGCGCGTGGTGATGGTTTGTGGCGCCGAAGCCAACGAATGGTTCTTCCGGGCTCCCGAGGAAGACCTGGATCAGGCCGAGGCCTACCCGTTCATGGCTCCCGTGTTCGGAGAAGGTGTGATATTCGATGCATCACCGGAGCGACGCAGGGAGATGCTGCACAACCAGGCGTTGCGCGACAAGTACATGCGCGGTCATGCGGAAACAATCTCCGAGCAGGTCGAGCGCATGATCGACGGCCTCGCCGGCACTGATTCCGTGGACCTGCTGGATTTCTTTGCCGAGCTGACCATCTACACCTCATCGGCATGTCTGATCGGAAAGAAGTTCCGTGAGTCCCTCGATGTTCACTTCGCTGATCTTTTCGCCGATCTCGAACGCGGAACCGACGCGATTGCATTTGTTGATCCATACGCGGACATCGAGAGTTTCCGGCGCCGGGATTCAGCTCGGATCGAGATGGTGTCACTTCTCGAACGAATAATCGCCGAGCGCGAGGCGGGTCCCGAACCAACCGACGAAGACCGCGACCTTCTCGACGTTCTGATCTCGATCCGCGACGACGACGGCAGCCTCAGATTCAGCGCCGACACGATCACCGGGATGTTCATCTCGATGATGTTCGCCGGCCATCACACCACCTCCACCACCGCGTCCTGGACACTTCTGGAGCTGCTGAAGCACCCGGAGGAGATGTCCAAGGTGATGGCCGAGTTGAGTGCCCTTGCGGACACCGGCGAACCGGTCACCTATCACGCACTCAGGGAAATGCCGCACCTCGAGTCCGCCATCAAGGAAACCCTGCGGCTTCACCCGCCGTTGATCCTGTTGTTGCGGGTGGCCATGAGGGACATGCAGGTATGCGGATATCAGATCCGCAAAGGGGAACTCGTGGCTGCTTCACCGTCGGTGTCCAATCGTCTGGCCGAGGACTTTCCCGATCCTGGTGCCTTCGATCCCGATCGATACCTCGAACCGCGCGAAGAGGATCTTGCCAATCCATGGACCTGGATTCCCTTTGGTGCCGGTCGCCACCGCTGTGTGGGTGCGGCCTTCGCCCTGATGCAGCTCAAATGCATCTTCGCCTGGTTGCTCCCCCGGTTCGAGTTCTCACTCGCCCAGGCACCGGAGACATACCGAACGGATCAAACCAAGATGGTCATTCAGCTGGAACATCCGTGCGTCGTCAACATGGCTCCCCGCCCGGAAGCGCTGGCTGCTGCCGGGAAAGCGAATTCGAATCCCTCATGAGTCGATGGGTGATCGCGGTGGATCGGGACCTCTGCCAAGGGCATGGAGTTTGCGAGAACGAAGCGACCGGCATCTTCACGGTATCCAGATCGGGTGAACTCACCATTGTTGAAGAGTCGCCGCCTGACGCTCGTCGCCCCGACGTTGAACAAGCGGTCAAGTACTGCCCTACCCACGCACTCAAAATCGTTGACCTCACGGACAGCCCGTAGACGCCACCAACGAATCCAGCCCGGTTCAGAACAACTCGACATTCCTGACCGTTCAAGGTCGGGATCCAACCCATACTCACCACAGGAGAACACAATGGCTGAATATCCCAGAGAAGAACTCGAAGAAATGGTCCAGCGCTGGCTCGACACCAACAAGGCAGCCGAGGAGGCCGGTGACTGGTCCGCCATGGCGGATCTCTACACCGAAGACGCAACCTATGGCTGGAACTTCGGCCCGAAGGAAGACTTCATGGCCGTGGGGCGCGAACAGATCCGCGAGTGGGCGCTCGGGACCGAGATGGTCGGCCTCGGTGGATGGGAATACCCATATCAGCAGATTCTCATCGACGACAAGGCCGGTCAGGTACTCGGCCTGTGGAAACAGATCGCCGACGCAAAACGATCCGACGGCTCGAACTACGAGATCGGTGGAATCGGGGGCTCCTGGTTCCGTTACGGTGGCAACTTCCAGTGGAGTTGGCAACGGGACTTCTTCGACTTCGGCAACGCCGCAGCACTCTTCGTCGAGATGTTGGGTGACGGGACCCTGAGCGATGGTATGGCACAACGCATGAAGCGCAGCCTGGGTGATCCGCTTCCGGGACACCACAAGATCTGGCAAGCTCCGGTACAGATCTGGGAGGTTCCAGGTGAGTGAGTACGAGGTAACCACCGAGTTGCTGATCGACGGCAACCTTGTTCCCGCCGACAGTGGTGCGGTGTTTGACACGATCAATCCGGCCACCGAGGAAGTCATCGGGCAGGTCGCCGACGCCGGCGAAGACGAACTGCACCGCGCAATCGGTGCCGCAAGAACTGCCTTCGACGAATCGTCATGGTCGACTGACCATACATTCCGCAAACACTGCCTCGAACAACTGCGAACCGCTCTCGAATCCGATTCTGAAGCTCTGACCCAGCTCACCATTGACGAAGTCGGAGCTCCCAGATTCCTGGCAGAGAACGGTCCACAATTCGGTGCTCCGGTTGCGGACATCGCCTTTTACTCCGACTTGATCGATGAATATCAGTGGACCGAAGATCTCGGAACAGCTGAACCCATGGGAATCCCCTCCCGACGGTGGGTGCTCAAGGAAGCTGCCGGCGTGGTGGGCGCTATCACCCCATGGAACTTTCCCTGGCAGATCAACCTCGCCAAGGTCGCGCCGGCGCTGGCCGCCGGATGCACAGTGATCCTCAAGCCGCCGCCGGACACACCAGCTGTGGCCACCGCGCTCGGCAGGATTGTGGCCGAAAGGACCGACATCCCGGCGGGAGTGTTCAACGTTGTGACTTCCTCGGCTCCCGCTCTGGGGGCGGGTCTCTCAGTGGACCCTCGCGTTGACCTCATCTCGTTCACGGGAAGCACCGACACCGGCCGTCGGGTGATGTCCGATTCGGCAAAGACCATCAAGCGGGTCTTCCTGGAACTTGGCGGGAAGTCGGCGTTCGTGATCCTCGATGATGCCGATGTGGGCATCTCCTCCATGCTGGCCGGCATTGCCGGCTGCACTCATGCCGGTCAGGGTTGCGCCCTGACCACCCGCGTTCTGGCACCCAGGAATCGATACGATGAAGTCGTGGAAGCCATCGCCGGTGTAATGGAGGGCGTCGGAGTGGGCGATCCGAACGATGAGGGGACCATATGCGGGCCTGTCATTTCTGCGCGCCAGCGCGAACGAATCGAGGGATACCTTCGCACCGCCACTGACGAAGGAGGGACGTTCGCCACTGGCGGAGGCCGCCCCACCGACCGGGACAGGGGATTCTGGATTGAGCCGACCGTGGTGGCAGGACTGGACAACAACGCCACAGTGGCCCGGGAGGAGATCTTCGGACCGGTGATCACGGTGATCGCCCATGACGGTGATGACGACGCCGCCAGAATCGCCAACGACTCACCGTACGGACTGTCCGGTGCTGTGATGAGCGCCGACACAGACCGCGCCTGGGCCTTCGCTCGGCGGATCCGTACTGGGACAATGAGCGTCAACGGAGGAGTCTGGTACGCCGGGGATACACCCTTCGGCGGATACAAACAGTCCGGTGTGGGTCGCGAAATGGGCATACCGGGATTCGAGGAATACCTGGAAACAAAGACAGTTGCGGAGCCAGCATGACCAACACATACGGATTCATAGGACTTGGCAACATCGGCGCCCCGATGGCCCGGCATCTCATCGACTGGCCCGACGGGCTGATGGTGTTCGACCTGCGCCCAGAAGCGTTGGAACCATTCGTTGAAGCCGGTGCCACAGCAGCGACCAGTGTGTCCGAGGTCGGCACACAGTGTTCGGTGATCTCGCTGATGGTTCTCAATGACGGTCAGGTTCGCGACGTGTGTTCCCAGATATTCGCGAACGCATCCGCAGGAACCGTTGTGGCCATTCATTCCACGATCCACCCGGAGACCGCCATAGCGATGGCCAAGGCCGGGCACGCTCGCGGAATCGAGGTGGTGGATGCTCCAGTGAGTGGGGGTTTCATGGGTGCCCACGATGCCTCCCTCGCAGTGATGGTGGGTGGGACCGAAGAGGCATTCGCACAGGTTCAGGAGCCCTTCTCGCGGTTCGCGAACCTGGTTGTGCACATGGGGCCGATCGGTTCGGGAACCAAGGCCAAACTGGCTCGCAACCTGATGCACTTCGTGGCATTCACCGCGGCCGGTGAGGCCATGCGCCTGGCCGATGCCGCCGGGTTGACCGTGCAGGATCTGGCAAATGTGGTCCGGCACAGCGATTCGGTCACCGGTGGTCCCGGTTCGATCATCCTTCGCTCCAGCACCGAACCAATGACCACGGACGACGATTGGTACGAAACCCTTTCACACGTTCGGGAACTCGGAGAGAAGGATCTTGTGCTGGCACTCGAACTCGGATCCGACCTTGATGTGGATCTGCCGCTCGCGAAGCTGGCGCTGAACCGACTTGGGACCGAACTCGGTTTCTAGGCTCGTTGCAATCAGGTCCCGCTGCGCTGCTGCCCTTGAGTTCGAAATACAGGACTTGATCGGCGCCGTGCCGATCTTGTGACGGATTCGGACGCAGCTCCACAAATGAGTTCACCGGCGTCGAACTGACTGACAGAATCGAGCGGATGCTCCTCAACGAAGTGGCCCGCACGGGGCTCCGGATCGGGTTCCGTCGATGCTTCGCCCTCGCGGTGGGCGTCGTGCCCTTCGGGATTGTCTATGGAGTGGCGGTCGCCCAGAGCAGCGTGAACGATTTCGTCGGATTCATGGCTGGCCCCGTGGTGTTTGCCGGCGCATCGCAGATCACACTCCTCGAACTCTACGAGTCAGATGCGACTTGGTATGTCGCCGTTGGCACGTCGCTGATCATCAACGCCCGCCTGATCCTGTATTCGGCTGCGCTGGCACCGTCATTCCAGGAGTTTCCAAGGCGTTGGCGGCTCGGACTCGGATACGTGATGACCGACCAGGCCACCTCCCTTTCTCTCGTCGAGTTCCAGAACCAACACGATCCGGTGGCCAGGAGATGGTTCTACCTCGGTGCTGCGGCCACCCTCTGGACATTCTGGCAAGTAGGAACCCTGGTAGGTGTGCTGGCAGGCACGGGCCTGCCTGACTCACTTCAATTCGAGTTCATAATCCCGTTGATGTTCACGGCCCTGGTCGTACCGGCCCTCAGAAACCGACCGGCAATTCTGGCCGCAGTGGTATCGGCTCTGGTAACGGTCGGAACCGGGTTCATGCCACCGGGAACGAACATCCTGGCGGGAGCGTTCGCCGGGATCGCCGCAGGGGCAGGTCTTGCATTTTGGTCGGCATCACCGGGAACCGGGGACACCGGAGTCGAGGACACTGGGGTCGAGGACACTGGGGTCGGGGAATCATGAGTTTCGGTCTGCAGGTTCTGTTGCTCGGCGCCGGCACCTACCTGTTCCGGATATCGGTGGTCGAACTGGCGTCGACGCGGCACATCCCTGCCCGATACGAAGCAGTGCTGCAGTTGATTCCACCAGCCGTGCTGAGTGCGCTGGTGGCAAGTTCGCTGGCACTCGAAAACGGCTCCATCCGTCCGTTCGGACCATGGTGGGTGGCCGCCGCAATTGCCACCGTCGTGGCGGCGAAGACCAAGTCCGCGGCGTGGACCCTGGCAGTCGGCATGGTCGCGGTCTGGATACTCACGGCGCTCTGGTGAGGTCACACTTCGCCAGGGCGCGCCCGGTCGGCCCGGCAGTATCCTCCTGTCGGTGCACGACAACGCAGCGATCCTCGAAAACCGCCTTCGACGCGAACTGAACGAGCACATCCGCCCGGCGGCGATCTCGGCCCGCCACACCCTGGAAGTTCAGGCACATCACCTGAGCGGAGAACCAATCCCGGTATCGGATCTCACCTCCGGAGGGTTCGCGCCGATCTCACCCGGAACACCGTGGGGCACTCCCTGGGGCACCACGTGGTTCAGTGTCGACGCCGAGATTCCCGCTGACCTCGACCAGGATCGAACGGAGATGCTGGTGGATCTGGGGTTCACAGGTTCCGGACCGGGTTTCCAGGCGGAGGGTGCCATCTATCGCAATGGACAGATCGTTTGCGGAGTTCATCCCCGGAGGCGCTCCGTACCGCTCTCGAAGCTCGCGGCTGGTGATCCGACCTCCGGTGGAAGCCACCTGGATCTACTGGTGGAGGCCGCGGCGAATCCGGACATCTCGACCAATTTCCGACCCACCCAGCTGGGTTCGCGCTCAACCGCCGGAACAGACCTTCTCTACACCTTCGGCGGAATCCATCTGATCGAGTTTCACAGCGATGTCCGCAGGCTCGCGTTCGAACTCTCCACGCTGATGATGGTGATGAACACCCTTGCCGTGGATCATCCCC
>JAUXGW010000065.1 GCA_030621865.1 Actinomycetes bacterium | reverse complement strand
TTGCCGGGGCCGCAGATCACATCCACCGCAGCGATCGTCTCGGTGCCATAGGTGAGCGCAGCGATAGCTTGTGCCCCACCGACTGCGTAGACCTCGTCAACTCCCGCAATCGCAGCGGCTGCCAGCGTGACGCCCGCCACCGCGCCGGTCTCGCGATCGGGCGGCACACAGACGGCCACGCGCTGCACTCCGGCAACCTCGGCGGGGATGGCTGTCATCAGCAAGGTGGATGGATAGGCAGCACGGCCGCCGGGGACATAACAGCCGGCCGAAGTCACCGGACGGGAGTACGAGGTGACGCGGACACCGCTGCTTTGATGAGTCACCTCCGCCCGGAGTTGCTCCGAGTGGTGGAGTCGGATCCGCTCTGCAGCGAATCGCATGGCCTCGAGCACGTCGGGATCGACACGTTCGGCGGCCGCAGCGATCTCTGCGGGACTCACGCGCGGGCTCACCAGACGTACACCGTCAAGGCGTTCGGTGAGATCCAGAACTGCCGAATCCCCACGGGTCCTGACGTCCCGGAGGATGTCGGCAACCGCGTCGAGTGGTCCGTCACCGATCGCCGGGGGCCGGGGAAGAAGGGATTCAAGATCAGTTTCCCCTCGGAGGTCCAGACGTGTGAGCACGTGGCCAAGTTACCGATCCAATGGAGGGAACGGCCAACACATTCCTGCTGGATGTTGATGATCGATTCCCGGGCCTGCCGGATCACGGTTCGCCGCGGGCACCCTCCGGGAGCCTCCGGCAACCTTGGGGACCTCTGGCAGGAGCAGCGTTGGAGACGGAGTAGAACTGCAGGGTGAGCCTGCACGCCGACCTCGCCTCCCTTGTTTCGTCACTCGATCAGATGCTGGAGAGAATCGAGTCCGCCGCCGAAGCGGTGAAAGACACATCGGACTCCGAACTGCTGGTGGACTTCTACGAGGTCGAACGCAATCTGAAAATGGCGAACCGCCGACTCAATCGGGCACTTGCAGCACGCGAACTCTGACCACACGCCGAGAAACACCAGACGCACAAAAACCCAGACACACGAAGAACAAAAACCCAGACGCACAGAAACGCTGCCCAAAACATGAATCGACGCCCCTCGGGGCGTGGGTTCATTTTTTGGCAGTGTTTCTGGGTTTCTGTTTCTGGGTTTCTGCGCGTGTGGTCAGAGTTCGCGCGCCGCAAGCGCCCGATTGAGTCGGCGGTTCGCCATTTTCAGATTGCGTTCGACCTCGTAGAGGTCCACCAGCAGTTCGGAGTCCGATGTGTCATTCACCGCCTCGGCGGCGGACTCGATTCTCTCCAGCATCTGATCCAGTGACGAAACAAGGGAGGCGAGGTCGGCGTGCAGGCTCACCCTGCAGTTCTACTCCGTCTCCGATGCTGCTCCTGCCAGAGGCACCGAAGGTTGCCGGAAGCTCCCGGCGGGTGCCCGTGGCGAACCGCGATCCGCCAGCCCGGGGAATCGATCATCAACATCCAGCGGGAATGTGTTGGCCGATCCCTCATTGGGATCGGTAGCTTGGCACGGTGCTCACACGCCTGGACCTCCGAGGGGAAACTGATCTTGTATCCCTTCTTCCCCGGCCTCCGGCGATCGGTGACGGACCACTCGACACGGTTGCCGACATCCTCCGGGACGTCAGAACCCGTGGGGATTCTGCAGTCCTGGATCTCACCGAAAGCCTTGACGGTGTACGTCTGGTTAGCCCGCGCGTGAGTCCCGCAGAGATCGCTGCGGCCACCGAACGGGTCGATCCCGAAGTGCTCGAGGCCATGCGATTCGCTGCAGAGCGGATCCGAGTCCACCACTCGGAGCAACTCCGGGCGGAAGTGACTCATCAAAGCAGCGGTGTGCGCGTCACCTCGTACTCCCGCCCGGTGACAGCGGCCGGCTGTTATGTCCCCGGCGGCCGTGCTGCCTATCCATCCACTCTGCTGATGACAGCCATCCCCGCCAGGGTTGCCGGAGTGCAGCGTGTGGCCGTCTGTGTGCCGCCCGATCGCGAGACGGGCGCGGTGGCGGACGTCACATTGGCAGCCGCTGCGATTGCGGGAGTTGACGAAGTCTACGCAGTCGGTGGGGCACAAGCCATCGCCGCGCTCACCTATGGCACCGAGACGATCGCTGCGGTGGATGTGATCTGCGGCCCCGGCAACGTCTATGTCGCTCTGGCGAAACAGGCAGTTGCGTCCGAGGTCGGGATTGCAGCCGCTTTCGCCGGACCGTCGGAAGTCGTCGTGGTGGTTGACGACTCGGTTGATCCGGATCTGGCCGCCATCGACGTGATGCTCCAGGCCGAGCACGGACCTGACGGCCTTGCCTGGGTGATCACCTGGGATCCCGGGGTCGCTGATGCTGTGGCGGACTCCGTGGAGCGACTCACCGCCGCGGCACCGAGACGCGAGGAAATCGCCGGGACGCTGTCGAGGAGTGGTTACTGCGTCCTGGTGGACGATCCCCGGCAGGCGATCGCAGTGAGCGACCTTGTTGCCCCTGAGCACCTGGAACTCCTTTGTGCCGGGGCACAGGACCTGGCGCGGACAGTCGAGAATGCCGGCGCGGTGTTCTGCGGTCCGCTGTCGCCGGCGGCGATCGGTGATTACGTGGCCGGACCGAGTCACGTCCTGCCCACCCATGGATCCGCTCGTTTTTCCTCCGCACTGACCGTGGATGATTTTCTGAAACACCATCACATCGTGACGGTGTCCGAAGAGGGCATCCGCACCGTGGGTCCGGCCGCGGAAACACTTGCGCGAGCGGAAGGGCTCGATGCCCATGCCCAATCCGTGCGCATGAGACTGGATCGACTGCCCCCGGCGGAGGACACTTCAAGATGAGCCGACCAAAGATTCGCGACGACCTCGCCCTCGTGAAGGGATATCACTCTCCCCAGGTGGAAGTGGACGTGCGACTCAACACCAACGAGTCACCGGAGCCACCGCCGGCGGAATTCAACATTGCATTGAGGGAGCGTCTCGACTCCATCAACTGGCATCGTTACCCGGACCGCGCAGCACTGGAACTGCGGGAGTCGATTGCAGAAGTCGAATCAGCGGCGGCAGGCCAGGCGCTGGATGCCGATCAGGTGTTCGCCGCCAACGGATCCAATGAAGTTCTCCAATCGGTTTGCCTGGCGTATGGCGGCGCGGCCAGATCGGTGGCCACGTTCGAGCCCACATACGCGCTGCACAGCCACATCGCGAAGGTCACTGGCGCCGAGGTGATTTCGGCGCCCAGGGACGCGAACTTCAACCTGGACCTCGACGCGGCGAACGAACTCATCACCTTCTGGAAACCTTCGATCACGTTTCTGTGTTCTCCCAACAATCCGACGGGTGGGGTGGAGACTGCGGAGACCATTGAAACGGTGTTGGACCTCGTTGAGTCGGTTGGTGGAATCCTCGTGGTGGATGAGGCATACGGCCAGTTCGCAGCACACTCCGCCCTGGAACTCGTTTCGGAGGACCGGTCGCTGCTGGTCTCCCGGACGTTCTCGAAGACCTGGTCGGCAGCGGCGCTGAGGCTGGGATACCTGATCGGACCCCGCTGGGCGGTGTCTGATCTCTTCAGGGTGGTTCTGCCGTATCACCTGGACGCCTTCAAGCAGGCTGCCGGAAAGGTTGCACTCGACTTTCACCATGAGATGGAAGCTCGGGTTGCATTCCTTGTGGAGGAACGCGGTCGGGTGGCTGCGGCCCTGGACGACCTGCCAGTGGATCAGTGGCCCTCAGGATCCAACTTCATACTGTTCCGGCCTCGAACGATGCCCGGTGACGAACTGTGGGATCGGCTCCTCGAATCCGGAGTTCTGGTGCGGAATTGTGCGAGTTGGCCGGGATTGACCGACTGTCTGAGGATCACACTGGGAACCCGCGCCGAAAACGACCGATTCCTGGCGTCGCTGCGGGATGTGTTGGGATGACGACCCGATCGGAGTTGCTGATCGGGTCGCCGCCTCGTGTTCCCGGGAGCAAGGACACTGGAGCAATGAACTGCCTGCGGTGCCGGGACTACCTGCGGTGCCGGGACTGTGCGCGATGCTGGGATTGCGGCGCGGTGTCAGGACTGTGGGCGCGAAACTGGGAGTGTGGTTGACATGACGGGCAGACGCACAGCGCGGGGATCGCGTTCAACCAGGGAAACGAAGATCGAGATCACTGTCGACGTGGACGGCAACGGAACAACCGACTGCAACACCGGCATCGCCTTCTTCGATCACATGCTGGACCAGCTTGGACGCCACGGGGGGATGGACCTGACCGTTTCTGCAACCGGCGATACCGAGATCGACGCGCACCACACTGTTGAGGACACAGGAATCCTCCTCGGCGAGACGCTCGGAGAAGCCCTCGGGGACCGTTCCGGGGTGAGACGTTTCGCATCGATCCGGGTACCCCTGGATGAGGCACTGGTCGAGGCCGTGGTGGACCTGTCGGGCCGTCCGTTCCTGCACTACGAGATTGATCCACCGGGCCAGAAGATCCTGGGAGATCCTGCATTCGATCCGCAGTTGATGGAGGAGTTCTGGCGGGCGTTCGCGGGCGGCGCAGCGATCACCTTGTACCTCGAGATGATCCACGGCCGTAACACCCACCACATCATCGAAGCCTCCGTGAAGGCTGCTGCCCGGGCGCTTCGTGATGCGGTGCGCATCGAAGGCGGGGGAGTCCCCTCCACCAAAGGGGTGTTGTGAGGGCCGCTTCCGAGGCTCCACGGATAGCGGTTCTGGACTACGGGATCGGCAACCTGCGCTCCGCGGAGAAGGCATTGCAGCACGTGGGAGCCGACGCATTCCTGAGTTCTGATCCCCAGAGCGTGGCCGGAGCCGATGCCATGATTCTTCCGGGAGTCGGCGCGTTCGGTCCCGCGATGGCGGCCTTGCGGGACAGTGGTCTGGCCACCGTGGCGCTGGAGTTCATCGAAACCGGACGACCTTTCCTCGGAATCTGTGTCGGCATGCAGATGCTCTACGAAGAGTCGGATGAATCTCCCGGAGTTTCCGGCCTGGGTGTGTTCGACGGTCGGGTGATCGAACTGCCGGACACGGTGAAGAAGCCGCAGATGCAGTGGAATCAACTCAACGTGATTCGCTCGTCCCTGCTCTTCGACGATCTGGGAGAGTCACCGTGGATGTACTTCGTGCACTCATTCGCTCCCGTGGTGAGTGCTGACACGATCGCCACATGCACCTATGGCGCCGAGATCACCGCAGCTGCGGCGAGGGGAAATGTCAGTGCGTGCCAATTCCATCCGGAGAAGTCCAGTGATTCCGGCCTGGCACTGCTGCGGAACTTCGTCGGATCGGTTCAGGCGGTCCGAACCTGATGGAACTCTTCCCCGCAATCGATCTCCTCGGCGGCAAGTGTGTGCGCCTCTACCAAGGTGACTACGAGCAGTCGAAGGTGTACGGAGAGGATCCCGTGGCCCAGGCCCTTGCGTTCGAATCCGAGGGTGCGTCGTGGATCCACGTGGTGGATCTCGATGCGGCCCGCACAGGTGAACCCACCAATCGAGCTGCCATCGGCGCAATTGCCGAGGCGGTGTCGGTACCCGTTCAGACCGGTGGCGGCGTGCGCAACATTGCTTCAGCCGATGCGCTGTTTGATCTGGGGGTGACCCGCGTTGTGGTTGGAACGGCGGCACTCGAGGATCCGGATTTCGTCAGGCGGCTGGCAGCCGAACATCGCGTGGCTGTCGGGCTGGACGCCAGGGGTCGTGAGGTTGCAGTTCGGGGTTGGAAGGAAGGATCCGGCCGGGACCTGATCGAGGTGGCCGGGTCGTTCGCCTCGGATGGGGTGGAGGCGCTTGTTGTCACCGAGATCGCTCGGGACGGGACACTGGAAGGACCGGATACCAGTGGTCTGGCCTCGGTGCTGGAATCCACGGAGATACCGGTGGTTGCCTCAGGAGGTGTTGGCACTGTGGCGGATCTCGAGGTTCTGGATCGCATGGAACATGGCGGCCGGTCCCTGGCCGGGGTCATCGTTGGTCGAGCCATATACGAGGGTGCGTTCACTGTTGCCGAGGCCGTGGCGACTCTTGGCGGCGAGGCGCAACCCACGCCGAGTGGCGGGGAGCCGGGGAGCAGGGAACGGCCGGGGAGCAGAAAATGACCGTCGCAAGGGTCATACCCTGTCTCGACGTGGACGCCGGCCGGGTGGTCAAGGGCGTGAACTTCGTTGATCTGGTCGACGCCGGTGATCCGGTGGAACTGGCTGAGCGTTACGACGCAGAAGGTGCCGACGAGTTGGTGTTCCTCGACATCACGGCCTCCAGCGACGCCCGCGAAACCACACTCGAAATGGTTCGCCACACCGCGGAGCAGGTGTTCATACCCTTCACCGTGGGGGGCGGAATCCGCACCGTGGACGATGCCCGTGCGATCCTGCGGGCAGGCGCGGACAAGGTGGGCGTGAACACCGCGGCCGTGGAACGACCTGAACTGATCACCGAAATCGCCGAAGAATTTGGTGCGCAGTGTGTGGTCGTGGCCATTGATTCCCGTGGCCGGAAACCGGATCGGCCCGATGCTCCCGAGTTCGAGGTCTACACCCACGGCGGACGGACTCCCACCGGCCTCGACACCCTTGAATGGGCCGAGAAGGCTGTTGAGCTCGGAGCCGGTGAGATTCTGCTCACCTCGATGGACCGCGATGGCACCCGGGACGGCTTCGATGTGCCGGTCACCGCGGCAGTTGCCAGTTCCGTCACGGTTCCCGTGATCGCGTCCGGCGGGGTCGGAACCCTGCAGCATCTGGTGGAAGGTGTGACCGAGGCCGGGGCCGAGGCTGTCCTGGCAGCATCGATATTCCACTTCCGCGAGCATTCGGTCGGCGAAGCGAAGGCGGCTTTGGCGGCAGCCGGAGTTCGTGTTCGTCCCAGCCCCGACAGGCTTTGACCCGACAGGCTCCAATCTGTGCGACCTCATCCGCGCGACCTGATCTGCCCCCGATCTACCTGCATCTGGTCTGGCCGGAACGCACACGGGCAGGCACGTCTGGGTGGAGTTGAGCCGGTCGTGACAACTCCTCAGGCTGGTTCAGCCTGATTCGATAATCGCTGTTGTCGCGAGTGCCACCGCTCCGAGTTTGCCTGCGAGGAAGTGATCGGTTCCCGGGATCACCTGCGTCCGGGTGTTGATCCAGCCGGCACTCGACTCAGCGATCTGCTCGGGGGTGGTGAACTGATCGTGTTCGGCAACCATCAGGTGAATCGGTCGGGGGTCATCCGCTGCCAGCATCAAGTCAAGGGGAACAGTTCTCAGCGGGGCAGTGATGCAGACCCAACCAGCCACGCGGGGATCCACCACCTGAAGCGACACATCAGCGCCAAAGGACCACCCGACGAGCCAGACGGGTTGGCCCGTGGACGTGGCCAGGTAGTCGACGGCCGCTTCGGTGTCGGCCTTCTCGGCAATTCCGCCACCGAATTCGCCACCGGATGATCCGGCGCCACGGAAGTCGAACCGGATGACTGCGATTCCCTCGGCCGGAAGGAGCTTGAACAGACGATCCGGGACCGGAGCCGCCATGTTTCCGCCCATGAGCGGATGCGGATGCAACAGCACCGCGGCCGCCAGCACGTCACCGTCCGGCGATGCGGTCTCTGCCGACAAGGTGATCCCGTCGGAGGTGTTCAGAGGGACTACCGTCACGGTCATCACCCTAGGACGACTTCCGGTCGCTGTTCTCCAACACGACATCATCTTCGAGGACGCCAAGGCCACTTGCGCCCGCCTCCGCCCCGAGATCGTCGCGGCGGCGCGCTCCGGTGCTGAACTGGTGGTGCTCACCG
This sequence comes from Actinomycetes bacterium, assembly GCA_030621865.1. Classification (GTDB taxonomy): domain Bacteria; phylum Actinomycetota; class Acidimicrobiia; order Acidimicrobiales; family Microtrichaceae; genus JAHRAZ01. The sequence continues at coordinate 3,513 of JAUXGW010000065.1, read as the reverse complement.
AGATGTTCGCCACGGGATTCTCGGCCAATACCGAACTGATCGCGGAGCCCGAGGGCGGGGAGACCTCCACCTTCCTCGCGGAGTTGGCTCACGAGCACGGAATCACACTCGTGGGATCCATATGTGAACGCTCCACCGGGGGCGCCCTGCCATCGAATGTGGCCGTGGTTGCCCAATCCGACGGCTCGCTCCAGCGCTACGCCAAGCGACACCTCTTCTCATACTCGGGAGAAGACCAGCGGATCTCGGCGGGGAACGGGTTCCTCAACGTGGAGATCTGGGGAGTCCGGCTGAGCATCTTCATCTGTTATGACCTTCGTTTCGCCAACGACTTCTGGGCGCTTGCGCCCGACACCGATGCCTACGTGGTGATCGCCAATTGGCCCACGGCGCGCATTGCGCACTGGCGCGCCCTGTTGATCGCCCGGGCGATCGAGAATCAGGCCTGGGTGATCGGCGCGAACAGGGTTGGCCTCGGGGGAGGCGTCGAGTATTCGGGTGACTCCCTCATCGTTGACCCGTTGGGTGAGGTGGTGTCGGATGGAGCGGGTGCACAGGAGACAATCCTGCACGCAGTGCTGGATGCCGGAACCGTTTCCGACGTCCGCTCCAAATACCCGTTCTTGGCCGATCGGCGGTAGTCCGTGGCAGAATCGGGGATCGTGAGTACGTCTGCCGACCCCAAGCCAGAGTCAGACACGGCCCATCGCATGGGACGCGCTGACAAGATTCCGGTGGAGATGCTGAGCGATCGAATCCTGGTCCAGGTTGATGACGCTGAGCTGGAGCGGCGCTCCAGCGGTGGAATCGTGATTCCGGCCACCGCTCAGCTCGGCAAGCGGCTGACCTGGGCCGAGGTCCGGGCCGCCGGTCCGAATGTTCGATCAGTGCAGGAGGGGGATCAGGTCCTCTTCAACCATGAGGACGTCTACGAAGTGGAGGTTGGTGGCGAAACGTTCATCACACTGCGCGAACGTGACTTGCATGCCGTGGCTTCAGAGCGCCTTGAAGAGGGTCACACCGGCTTGTACCTGTAGCCGCCGAACGCCCGGAACTGGTTGGGGATGCCTATGGGCGGAGCCGTAGGATGTCCGGGCATGTCCACTTCAGATTCGCCAGTTGCCACACCAATCGGAGTACGTGAGTCCGATCTGGAAAAGGTCAAGTACAACAGCGATGGACTGGTTGCAGCCATCGTTCAGGATCGCAGCACGCGCGCCGTGCTGATGATGGCGTGGATGAACGCTGAAACGCTGCGCATGAGCCTCGAGCAGGGCCGAACGGTCTTCTGGTCGCGTAGCCGTCAGGAGGTATGGCGCAAAGGTGATACTTCCGGCGACCGGCAGTTCATCCGCTCAGCCCACTATGACTGCGATGGTGACACCCTGTTGTTCATGGTGGAACAAGAGGGCAAGGGCGCATGCCACACGGGTTCATACAGTTGCTTCTTCTCCCCATTCGGCTCGGACGAATCCAATGTCGATTCGCCCGGGCCGGCCTGACGGTTCACATGACCGGGATCGGCCACGAAACGGCGGCCACACCTGACAGGCCAACCTTCCATGAACTGGTCACTACGCAGCGCGTGGTTCCCGTTCACCGAACGTTGCTGGCCGATCTGACGTCGCCAGTGGCGGCATTCATGCGCCTGTGTGGCAATGACGAAGGAGGTGTTCCGGGATTCCTCCTTGAATCCGTGGATCAGGGTGGGCGGTGGAGTCGCTGGTCGTTTGTGGGCCGCAATCCGCGGGCTCGCATCGTTTCGAAGCTCGGAACCGTCAGTACCGAGGGTGAACTGCCGGCCGATCTGCCGCTGTCAGAGGGCATTCTCGCAACTCTGGAAGTCCTGCTCGAGCACTACGACATTCCGCACGCCGGTGATCTACCGCCCCTGCACAGCGGCGTGGTGGGCTTCCTCGGTTACGACGTGGTCAGGGAAATCGAGGACCTTCCGGATGCACCTTCCGATGATCGAGGTTGGCCCGATGCTGTGTTGTCCGTGATCGGCGAGTTGGCCGCATACGACCACTGGAATCAGCAAGTCACTCTCGTGGCCAACGCGTTCGTTCCGCCCGATGCTTCCGCTGAGGCCGTCGATGCTGCCTATGACGGCGCAGTTGGCCGACTGGACCGAATGGCAGTGGATGGAGCCCGGCCTCTCGATGAGCCGCTGGTCACGCCGCCCGATTCGCAGGAAATGCCTGCACGGGTGAAGTCATCGATGGCCGGCGGCCAATACGAGACAGCCGTGGAGGTTGCCAAGGAATACATCAGGTCGGGTGACATCTTCCAGAGTGTGCTGTCGCAGCGATTCGATGTCGACCTCACCTGTGATCCGCTTGATGTGTACCGCGTGCTGCGCCAGATCAATCCGTCGCCATACATGTATTACGTGAGGGAACCCGAGCTGACGCTGGTTGGCTGTTCGCCCGAACCCATGGTGCAACTGCTCGATGGTCGGGTGATCTCACGTCCGATCGCGGGTACCAGATACCGGGGCGAGACCGACGAGCATGATCGCAAGTTGGCTGCTGAACTCATGGAACACCCGAAAGAGCGAGCCGAGCACATCATGTTGGTGGACCTGGCCCGAAATGATGTCGGACGCGTTGTGGAGTTCGGGACCGCCAAGGTGGATGAACTCATGACCCTGGAGCGCTTCAGTCATGTGATGCACCTGACGTCACAGGTTTCCGGGGTCAAGGCCGAAGGCCAGAGTGCAATCGATGTGCTGCGGGCCACATTGCCGGCCGGAACTGTCTCAGGTGCACCGAAGGTGCGTGCAATGGAGATCATCGATGATCTCGAGCCAACCCGCCGAGGTCCATATGCCGGAGTGGTGGGCTACCTGGACTTCTCCGGCAACATCGACACCGCGATTGCCATACGGACGATGGTGGTGGACACCGACGCCCAGGACGGTGTGCGCAGGGCTTCGGTGCAGGCGGGAGCGGGAGTTGTTGCCGATTCGGTTCCCCAAGACGAAGAACTCGAAACCCGCAACAAGGCCAAGGCTTTGCTGTCGGCAATACCCGCGGCCGAGGTGATGACCGCCCAGAGAAAGGCGATGTCCGCGGCGGTGCGCCAAGTTCCAGACGTGGTGCCCTCCGGCGGAAGCCCAGAAAGCCCAGAAGGCACAGAAGGAAAGGTCGGCGAATGAGCGAATCCGGAACTTCGGTGGTGGGCGCCCCGTGGCCGAGGGACGTGCTGGGGGTGAATGGCCCGGACGCGGTGGCCTACCTCCAGGGCCAACTGTCCGCGGATGTTGAGGCTCTGAAGGTCGGGCAATCCACTCTGGCGCTGCTTCTGGCACCGAACGGGAAGATGGAAGCCCTGCTGCGGGCATGGCGAACCGACGAAACCCAGGTGGTACTCGACACCGATGCCGGCCACGGTCCGGCGGTGGCAGCCAGGTTGGCGCGATTCATGCTCCGCACCGACGCCACCATCAGCCAACTGGATTGGAATGCCGTTGCTCTGCGGGGTGACGGAGCAACGGCGGTCGATGTCGAC
>JAUXGW010000378.1 GCA_030621865.1 Actinomycetes bacterium | reverse complement strand
CGATCACACAACCGCACGAGTGTGGACTTGCCTGAGCCCGATGGTCCGACCACAACGGTGATCCCCCACCCTGGTACCTCGAGGTCCAGATCATGAAGCACGGAGGTTTCCCCGAACGACACGGTGACGTCCTCAAACGAGAATATTGGACTCGTTGGATCGGCAGAGGGCATGTGATCCCTGCCTGAGGAAGCCCGACGCCACCGCACACAACGATTCTAACTGACCGATGGATCATCAATGGGCGGCCACTGGCCCTGCTGACGGACGGCTGCGATGTCAGACAAAGAGGACTGTTCGGTTTCCCCAGACCAACACCCGGTGTTCCAGGTGGGCACGCACCGCCTCTGCGAGAACGGCCACTTCGAGGCTGCGGCCCCGCCTGGTCAACGCCGCCACGTCATCGCGGTGTGACACCGGAGTCACATCCTGAGTGATGATCGGCCCCTGATCCAGGTCCGCTGTCACATAGTGCGCGGTCGCCCCGATCAGCTTCACTCCCCTGTCATGCGCTTGACGATACGGATCGGCACCCACAAATGCCGGCAGAAAGGAATGGTGGATGTTGATGGCCCGGTTTGCCCAGTGTTCGGTGAACCCGAGCGACAAGATGCGCATGTACCGAGCCAGCACAACGAATTCGACTTCTGCTGCATCCAGCGTTTCCCTGAGAGCCGCCTCTTGCGCTGGCGGATCGTCGCCAACGGGAAGGTGATGGAACGCCACATCGAAGCGTGTGCAGATCTGTTCGTGTTCCGGATGATTCGAGGCGACCAGCACCAGATCGGCCTTCAACTCGCCCGAGTGGTATCTGGCCAACATGTCCACCAGGCAGTGTTCGGTGGTGGAACTCAGAACAGCTGTGCGCGGACGAGTGTCGCTGAATCGAACGTCCACGGACATGTCGAACCTGTTGGCCACCGATTCGAAGTCCGCCGCGATCTGATCGCGGCCGAGCCGGAAGCCCTCCAGATCGAACTCGACCCTCTGGAAGAACATGGCATCTGCAGCATCCGCGTGCTGATCAACGTCGACGATGTTGCCGCCGTTGCGCCAGACCCAGTCAGAGACCGCCGCAACGATTCCCGGCTGGTCAACGCAACTCAACAGGAGTATCCCGGTAGCCATCTAGAACATCACTCCCACTCGAGGCACGCGTGGACATTAGCGGCATCATTGTTTCTTGATTGTTTCTTGCCGATTCCGACAACCGGGTCGACGGAATCGGGGAACCCTGGCCGTCGCAGGAACTCATCAACTCGGCGTGCCCGGTGCAACGGATCGAGGGACCCGGTGTTGACCCTGTGAGCCCCGCATTCATTCCACCTACCCGCCTCTGCCTGAGAGCTTCTGAAGGAGATCCTTTACAGACCCTTCCCGAGGTGCTCAGATTGGACTGTCCGAGTCACCTGACACACTGAAGTCGGGAACACGAGACCAAAACCAGGAGGTGCAATGTCCAACCGCCACCGCAACAAGCAGTCCGGATCCACGTCCGCACTGCCCGAGGAACGGGACAATCGCAAGGCCGAACACCGCCGATTGCGAAGAAACGTCCATCAGGCCCTGCATTTGGCCGCCCTCGAAGAGGACCACGACGATCTCGTGCTCGAGTCACCACACCCGACCCACGGCTACACGAATTCCCACGAATCCCCGGATCCTCATTCTGTGGAAGCACCCAAGAATCGGATGCGGCACTGGAAACTGTCCTTCTGGAAGCGCCGCAACAACGAGCGACACCGCAAGAACGAACAAATCGACCTCATAATTCGGGAGGATTGAGTCAGGGGCGGTAACGCCGTCCCTCCAAGTGCTGTGAACAGC
>JAUXGW010000334.1 GCA_030621865.1 Actinomycetes bacterium | reverse complement strand
GCCCAGAACGGCAGCTCTTCCATCACCCGGGAATAGCCGTCCCTGATTCTGTGGCGCTCGGCGCCGAATCCATCCACGACCATCGGATGCTCCCATAGCCCGGTGTGGTCATAAACCTCAGATCCGGCCGGTCGAGATGAGGCGTACTGCTCGATCCAGCGGTCACTCCACCAGGACTCCGCACCGCGTGCCCGGCCCGAGGTTTCCGACGAACCCTGGGATTTCCCGAGGCGACGAGCGATCCTGATGTGATCATCGAGTCCGAGCCGGGATCCGCTGATTCCCTCCACGTACTCAATCAGGATGCTCACGCCCTGATTGTCCGGGGCCAGACCCAGCAGGCGGGGCGGGCGCAGACCGCTCGCAGAGTGGACCTTCCCCAGTCCCGAGATGTAGGCGTCGGCTTCGCGTCTCCAGTAGTTCCAGTGCCCTGGTTGGGTCGAAGCTGCCCAGTGCGCCACAGTCACGGGCGCCGACGAAGCCAGTTCCTTGCGAATTACTGAGTTCCCGTCGGCAAGGAGCAGTCGGTCCACTGAGACCGTGGCGGAGTTGTTCGGGTTGAACACCTGCGGCTCAACTCCGATGACCTCCGCCATGCAGGCATCGGCCAACTCTCGATTGGCCCTGTTGACATCCAGACGCCCCGCGATCACCTCCAGAGGTTACGCGCGCTGCAACGTCGGCTCAGGAGGCACCGTAAACGGGAGTCGGCTTCTCCGCCTCGGCCAACAGGTCCTGCACCGCGGCACCAACCTCGGCAGGATCCCATTTGGCACCCTTGTCGATTTGTGGGCCGTGACGGTAACCCTCGGCTATACCGATGATTCCCGCCTCGACCTCGAACACGCGGCCGGTGACGTCCGCCGATTCCGGCGAACCGAGCCACACGACGAGCGGACTCACATTCGCAGGGTCCATCTCATCGAATCCGCCCTCCTCCGGAGCTTCCATCATCGAGGCGAATGCCTCTTCGGTCATCCGGGTACGCGCAGCTGGAGCGATGGCATTGGCAGTGGCGCCGATCCGTGCCATCTCCGCCGACTGCACCAGCGTCAGCGAAGCAATGGCACCCTTGGCTGCGCTGTAGGCGGCCTGCGCCACCGACCCCATGAGGCCCGCTCCCGACGAAGTGTTGATGATGCGAGCGTCGTTGGTTTCGCCGGCCTTGGCGCGGGCACGCCAGTACGAACCAGCGTGGCGTGCCGGAGCGGCGTGGCCGATCACGTGTACGCGCAAAACCGCTTCCCACTCGGCCTGTTCGGAATTCACGAACATCCGGTCGCGAAGAATTCCCGCGTTGTTGACCACCACATCGAGTCCACCGAAGGAGTCCACAGCCAACTGGACCATCTCCCCGGCCGAATCCCAGTCGGCAACATCGTGTCCGGAGGCAACTGCGGATCCGCCGAGGCCGGAGATCTCGTCAACCACCTGTTGCGCTGGTGTGTCGGAGGGATCGGATCCATCCTGGGCGACGCCGAGGTCATTGACGATCACCTCGGCTCCCTCGCGAGCGAACGCCAGGGCGTGCTCCCGGCCGATACCGCGACCGGCACCTGTCACGATCACCACTCGTCCGTCGCAGATTCCCATTGTTGCCCTCCTGGAGCTGCCAATCACCCGTCCGGGCGCAGGCCTTCCCCCAAAATCTGACACCTTGTCAGAAATTGGGCAAACCGGGTAGGTTGCGGCGATGCGCGTCGGAGCAACCATGTTCGCCACGGATCAATCGATGGACGTCTCATCTCTCGCCCTTGCGGCGGAGGAACGTGGATTCGACTCGATCTGGATCCCCGAACACACACACATCCCCATCTCCCGAAAGACAGCGCCGCCAACCGGCGAGGACGAGCTGCTCGAAGAGTACAAACGGTCTCTTGATCCCCTCATTGCCCTGGCAGCCGCCGCGGCGGTGACGACCCGCATCCACTTGGGGACCGGAGTGATGCTGCCTGCCCAGAGGGATCCGATCGTGACTGCCAAAGCGATCGCAACCTTGCAGAACATCGCCGGGGGCCGCTTCGAACTGGGTATTGGATTCGGGTGGAATGTTGATGAGATGGAGGATCACGGCGTGACGTACTCCAAACGCCGGGAGCAGTGCCGTGAACATGTGCTTGCCATGCAGAGTCTCTGGTCCAACGAAGTTGGCGAGTTCCACGGTGAGTTCGTGGATGTGTCTGCCAGTTGGTCCTGGCCGAAACCGCAACAGGAAGTCCCGGTTCTCATTGGCGGTGGAGCCGGTCCCAAGATGTTCCGTCACCTGAGCGAATACGCCGATGGCTGGATTCCCATTGGTGGTGCCGGGCTCGCCGAATCCATTCCCCTCTACAAGCAGGAGTTGGAGAAGGCCGGCAG
>JAUXGW010000388.1 GCA_030621865.1 Actinomycetes bacterium | reverse complement strand
CAGGCGGCAGAGTTCTTCGGCGTCGACCCTTGGAGTGAAGATGTTGGTGGCACCCATCACCATTGTTGCAAGAGTTGTCATGAGCGTGGCGACGTGGAACAGGGGACCCGAGTTGAGATATCGGTAGTCCGGACCGATGCGCTGGAGGTTGGCCATCATCAGGCTTTGGGTCAGTACGCCGCCGTGGGTCAACAGCGCACCGTCGGGAGTACCGCTGAACGCCGCCGTGTACAACATCAGAACGGGATCGGATTCCGTGATTTCGGGAGGCTCGGGTGCTGTCTGGGGATCTGCGGCATCCCCCGAGGCGAGAAATGATTCGTAGCTGTCGGGTTCTGACGCCGGTGCGTCATGGCGAAGCCAGAGGGAATCATCTTGCGGGGTTCGCTCACGGGCCGCCTGAACCGCCTCGCCCACTTCTTCCTCCTGCCAGAGCACCAACTTGGCTCGGGCGTTGTCCAGAACGAAGGCGAATTCGTCGCGTGACTGCCGCCAGTTGGCCACGCACAACACGGCTCCCGTTTTTGCCGCTGCACCGAGGCACTCGAGGATGCGGAAACTGTTCTGACCCAGCCACAGGATCACGTCGCCCTTGGTGACTCCCAGCTTCGTCCAGGCGTTCGAGAGTTTGTTGATTCGCTCATCAAGTTCGGGCCAGGTCAACTCGATTCCTCCGTCGATCACAGCCGTTTGGTCTGGTCGGTTGCGACTGTTCTCGCGGAACGTGTCGGCGAGGGTGAATCGGTGGAGATTACGAAGGTCAGCCGGGGAGGTCACCGAGACATAATGGCGCGGCAGCTGACACCCATGTCAGGTTTTTCACTCAGTCCCGCGAGTCAAGGCCCGCCGGTGGCAGCTCATGCTTGAGCACCTTCCCGGTGGGATTCCGGGGAAGTGCTTCCAGGAAGGTGACGGTTCTAGGACACTTGTAGTCGGCCAGGTGATCCCGACAGTGTCCGATGAGATCTTCTGTGGTGCAGTCCTTGCCTGCCGTGCAGCCGTCACGCAGCACCACCCAGGCTCCCACGTCTTCTCCCAGAACCTCGTGTGGGACTGCTGCCACGGCTGCTTCTGCCACACAGGGATGTTGGTAGAGAATCGCTTCCACATCCGCGGCATGCACGTTGTTGCCGCCCCGGATGATCACGTCCTTGGCCCGGCCGGTGATGTAGAGGTACCCGTCTTCGTCGAGCCAGCCCAGATCTCCGGATTTCAGCCACTCTCCGGACCACATCTGCGCCGTCGCCTCAGGATTCTTGTAGTAGCGGCGGTGGTTCTCGCCGACTTCTATCTCGATGTGGCCGATCTCGCCCGGTTCGAGTTTGTTGCCCGCACCGTCGGTGACCCGGATCTCGGTGCCGATCGGGATTCCCACAGAACCTGTCCGCCGGTGGAGTTCCTCCTTGGGAAGGAATGCGAAGGCCGTTCCAGCCTCGGTCATGGAGTAGTTGTTGCTGACGGTGGCGTCGGGCAGTCGATCGGCGAGCCTGAGATGCAGTGTTGGCGGCAACGGAGCCGACCCGATCGCCACCATCTCAAGGCTGCCCAGGTCAGTCGATTCGAATTGACCGTGAGTGCTGATGAGTTGTGCCATCGCCGGAACCAGAAAGGCCATCGACGGCTTCCGGTCGGCCACCTCCGACAGCCACTTCCCGGCATCGAAGCGAGGCATGAACAACGCGGTCATTCCCATCTTCATCGGGTTGTAGATGAAGGAGATGCCGGCGAA
>JAUXGW010000059.1 GCA_030621865.1 Actinomycetes bacterium | reverse complement strand
TGCCATTGCACTCGTCGCCTGATTGCCAACCAGGCTGAGGGAACCTTTGTGCGCCTCCGTTACACTTTGGGAGGCGACCGCCCCAGTCAAACTACCCGCCTGACGCTGTTCCTGACCCGGATAACGGGTCTAGGTTAGAGGCTCGTTATACGCAGGGTGGTATTTCAAGGGTGACTCCACACTGACTGGCGCCAATGCTTCCTAGTCTCCCACCTATCCTACACAACGCATAACAAACCACAACATCAAGTTGTAGTAAAGGTCCACGGGGTCTTTCCGTCCTTCTACATCTAACGAGCATCTTTACTCGTACTTCAATTTCGCAGGGTCTCTGGTTGAGACAGTTGGGGAGTCGTTACGCCATTCGTGCAGGTCGGAACTTACCCGACAAGGAATTTCGCTACCTTAGGACCGTTATAGTTACGGCCGCCGTTTACTGGGGCTTAGGTTCAGAGCTTCGTCCGAAGACTAACCCGTCCCCGTAACCTTCCAGCACCGGGCAGGCGTCACAGCGTATACAGCGCCTTACGGCTTAGCACGCTGCTGTGTTTTTAGTAAACAGTCGCTTCCCACAATTTTTTGCAACCCCTTCTCGCTCGGACAGCAAGTGTCGTCACGATATTGAGGCCATCCTTCTCCCGAAGTTACGGATGCATTTTGCCGAGTTCCTTAACCAGAGTTCTCCCTATCGCCTTGGTATTCTCTACCTATCCACCTGAGTTGGTTTGGGGTACGGGCACACACGTGTACTCACCGCTGAGATTTTCTAGGCAGCATAGGATCGATGACTTCGCCTGAATCGGCTCCGTATCACGTCTGAGGCTTCATGAGGTCCGGATTTGCCTGGACCTCGCCCTACACGCTTACCCGGGGACTACCATCGCCCCGGTTCATCTACCTTCCTGCGTCCCTCTACGGCTTTCCGCCTTCTGGTGGGTCGGTTCGTGAAAGGCAATGAAGCCCAACACAGCCCCTTAGCAACCTGAGATTGGAATGGACGCGCACGTGGTGGTACCGGAATATCAACCGGTTGTGCATCGGCTACGCCTTTCGGCCTCGCCTTAGCTCCCGACTTACCCTGGGAGGATTAGCCTTGCCCAGGAAACCTTGGATATTCGGCGGACGGGTTTCTCACCCGTCTTTCGCTACTCATGCCAGCATTCTCACTCGACCACGCTCCACAATGGGTCGCCCCATCGCTTCACTGCGAGATCGACGCTCCGCTACCGCTCGTACGTAAAGTACGAACCCGTGGCTTCGGCTCCAAACTTGAGCCCCGTTACATTGTCCGCGCAAGAACACTCGACCAGTGAGCTATTACGCACTCTTTCAAGGGTGGCTGCTTCTAAGCCAACCTCCTGGCTGTCTTCGCACTCTCACATCGTTTACCACTTAGTTTGGAATTAGGGGCCTTAGCCGACGGTCTGGGCTGTTTCCCTTTCGACCCCGAAGCTCATCCCTCGTGGTCTCACTGCCGTGCTCTGGAGTACCGGCATTCGGAGTTTGATTGGGGTTGGTAAACTTGTAGGTCCCCTTACCCATTCAGTGCTCTACCTCCGGTACTGAACACACGACGCTGCACCTAAATGCATTTCGAGGAGAACCAGCTATCGCCAAGTTTGATTGGCCTTTCACCCCTATCCACAGCTCATCCGCCCAGTTTTCAACCTAGGTCGGTTCGCGCCTCCACGGGGTCTTACCCCCGCTTCACACTGTCCATGGATAGATCACCCGGCTTCGGGTCTGCAGCATGCGACTGTACGCCCTATTCAGACTCGCTTTCGCTCCGGCTTCCCCTCACGGGTTAACCTCGCCACACACCGCAACTCGCTGGCTCATTCTTCAAAAGGCACGCTATCGCAGACCGAAGTCCGCTCTAACTGCTTGTAAACCAACGGTTTCAGGTACTATTTCACTCCCCTCACGGGGTACTTTTCACCTTTCCCTCACGGTACTAGTTCACTATCGGTCGACTAGAAATACTTAGCCTTACGAGGTGGTCCTCGCAGATTCACGCCGACTTTCACGGTTCCGGCGTTACTTGGGAACACTGATCAGAGTTTGATCGCTTTCGTGTACGGGGCCATTACCCTCTACGGCGCGCCTTTCCAGACACTTCCACTAACGATCAAATTTGTAACTCTGTGAGGATCCGACGATTCCTCTATCAGGTCCCACTACCCCAAAATGGCAACGCCGTCGGGCTATCACACCATTCTGGTTTGGGCTATTCCGCGTTCGCTCGCCGCTACTTACGGAGTCGTTGTTACTTTTCTTTCCTCAGGGTACTTAGATGTTTCAGTTCCCCTGGTTCCCTCTATCTGCTCTATGTGTTCAAGCAGAAGTGACACCCCATGACGGGTGACGGGTTTCCCCATTCGGACATCCACGGTTTATCGGTTGGTAGGCACCTACCCGTGGCTTATCGCAGCCTCCCACGTCCTTCATCGGTTCTAGTCGCCAAGGCATCCACCGTTGGCTCTTCATAGCTTGGGATTCTCAATTCATAAATTAATTGCTCTTTGTATTACAAAGATGCTCGTGCTCGCTATGAAATTCTCAAGTAGCGCGTCGACCAACAGTGCAGGTCGAGGAAGGCGTGGCTCAGCCGCAGGGGACATCCCCTGGGCCGGCGCTCCTTCACAACGGAAGACAGAACGAGTGCTCAGACCGCGTGTAGTCCTTACACGTGGTTACCTGAACACCGGCAAGTGCGTCAACTAGTTGTCCTAACCAGTCACGACCATATGGCCATGACAGGCGGATAGGACTCCTTAGAAAGGAGGTGATCCAGCCGCACCTTCCGGTACGGCTACCTTGTTACGACTTCACCCCAATCGCTAACCCCACCTTAGGCAGATCCGTCCCCAAAAAGGGGTTCGGCCACTGACTTCGGGTGTTGCCAACTTTCGTGGTGTGACGGGCGGTGTGTACAAGGCCCGGGAACGTATTCACCCCGGCGTTGCTGATCCGGGATTACTAGCGACTCCAGCTTCATGAAGTCGAGTTGCAGACTTCAATCCGAACTGAGACCGGCTTTTTGGGATTCGCTCAACCTCGCGGTCTTGCAGCCCTTTGTACCGGCCATTGTAGCATGTTTGCAGCCCTAGACATAAGGGGCATGATGACTTGACGTCGTCCCCACCTTCCTCCGAGTTGACCCCGGCAGTCTCCTATGAGTCCCCGGCATTATCCGCTGGCAACATAGAATAAGGGTTGCGCTCGTTGCGGGACTTAACCCAACATCTCACGACACGAGCTGACGACAGCCATGCACCACCTATCGCAGGCCCCGAAGGACACCACATCTCTGTGGCTTTTCCTGCGTAGTTCAATCTAGGTAAGGTTCTTCGCGTTGCCTCGAATTAAGCAACATGCTCCGCCGCTTGTGCGGGCCCCCGTCAATTCCTTTGAGTTTTAGCCTTGCGGCCGTACTCCCCAGGCGGGGCACTTAATGCGTTAGCTACGGCACAGAGAGGGTTGATTCCTCCCCACACCTAGTGCCCAACGTTTACGGCATGGACTACCAGGGTATCTAATCCTGTTTGCTACCCATGCTTTCGCTCCTCAGCGTCAGTACCAGCCCAGAGCGCTGCCTTCGCTAGTGGTGTTCTTTCTGATATCTGCGCATTTCACCGCTACACCAGAAGTTCCACGCTCCTCTACTGGACTCAAGTCACAGCAGTATTAGGTGGCCTCTCCGAGTTGAGCCCGGAGCTTTCACACCTAACTTACTGAACCGCCTACGAGCTCTTTACGCCCAATGAATCCGGACAACGCTTGCCCCCTACGTATTACCGCGGCTGCTGGCACGTAGTTAGCCGGGGCTTCTTCTGCAGGTACCGTCATTTTCTTCCCTGCTGAAAGCGGTTTACAACCACGAAGGCTGTCATCCCGCACGCGGCGTTGCTGCGTCAGGCTTTCGCCCATTGCGCAAGATTCCCCACTGCTGCCTCCCGTAGGAGTCTGGACCGTGTCTCAGTTCCAGTGTGGCTGATCGTTCTCTCAAACCAGCTACCCGTCGTTGCCTTGGTGGGCCGTTACCCCGCCACCTAGCTGATAGGCCACGAGACCCTCCTGGAGCGAAATTCTTTCTTCGGTCGGCCATGCGACCATCCGAAGGTATGCGGTATTAGCTCGAGTTTCCTCGAGTTATTCCCCTCTCCAGGACAGGTTTCTCACGTGTTACTCACCCGTTCGCCACTAGGTCTTCTGAGAGCAAGCTCTCATGGACCTCGTTCGACTTGCATGTGTTAGGCACGCCGCCAGCGTTCGTCCTGAGCCAGGATCAAACTCTCCATCAAATTTGGAGAGTCAACTTCGGGTTGGCACCCTCAGTTAACTGACACAGTCCGTCCACCGACTCGGGATTTCTCCCTTGTATGTGTCCGAATGTGCAAAAAGCATTCTTGTATTCTTGAATTGATAGGTTCATCACCAAGGCATCGCCGAAACGGCAAAGCCAAAGTGATCTCCCACACTCGCCTTTTGGCATTCTGTCTTCCGTTGTCAAGTAGCGCCGGTCTCCGAGGAGACACGCTGGGAACGTGGTGGAGCTGGGCTCCGAACCAGGGGTTCCTACCCTGTTCGGCGGACGAACCGTCCGAACGAGGCGAAGAGTAACTCTACGGCATCGGGGACGCCCGGTCAACCCGGGGGCCGAGACACTTGTCACTGCTCCGATCAGGCTCCGAAACCAATGAAGGATCGGGGCCTGACGTATCCGTGAACTCCATTGTGACCGATCCGGTCGGGCAAGGCAAAACCCCGGGCCAACATGAGCTGACGAAGCCTCAAATGGCGGACCTCGAGGGGAATTCTCAGTCCTCCAGCACCACGAGATGATGGCCGTTCTTGCCCTTGCGAAGCAGGAGATACCGGTCGTGGAGAAGATCGTGGGCGGAGAGTGGTTCGCCATCGCGCTCGGCAAGGCTGACCTGATTCACATAGTGCCCATTGGCGTTCTTGCGTACCTCACCCTTGGACTTCGCCAACCCAACCTCCACGAACAACCCGGCTGGATCCCCGCCCAATACGGCGGACGCAGCGAAGGTTGTGGTGGGAATCTCGCCCGAGAGCACCGCAAGTGTCGTGTCATCGACCTCAGCCATGGGCGCTCCGAAGAGGACTCGGGCCGCATGCTCCACCTGTGCGGTGACTTCCGGGCCGTGCACCAGGTCGGTGATCTCCGCTGCCAGGCGCCTTTGTCCCTCACGTGCTGAAGGTGCAGCGCCGTGTTCAGCCGCAACCGCACGGCACTCGGCCACGCTCAACAGCGTGAGGCGGAGGAGCATTGACTCCACATCGTCGTCGGCCACGTTCAGGAAGTACTGATACATGCGATACGGGCTGGTTCGATCGGCGGACAGCCAGATGTTTCCGCCTTCGGACTTGCCGAACTTGCTTCCATCGGAACGCACGATCAAGGGAGCGGTGAGTCCGTGCACGGTGTCAGATGTTCGCCGCCGAACGAGATCAACTCCGGCAGTGATGTTCCCCCACTGATCCGATCCCGCCACCTGGAGGTCCACTCCGTGATTTCGGTGGAGTTCCAGGAAGTCGTTGGCCTGCAACAGCATGTAGCTGAATTCGGTGAAGGAGATACCCGCCTCGCGCCCCAATCGGCTCTTCACCGAATCCTTCGCAAGCATGGTGTTCACCGTGGTGTACTTGCCGACGTCGCGCAGGAACTCCAGGACTCCCACCGACTCGGTCCACGAGCGATTGTCGACCAGCTGCGCACCCGAAGGCGATTCGTCGAAACGCAACAAGGAGCTCAACTGAGCGCCAATTGCCTCCCGATTGGTGTCGAGAACGGCCGGATCAAGGAACTGGCGTTCCTCGCTCTTGCCGGAAGGGTCGCCGATCATCCCGGTGGCTCCGCCCACAAGGGCGTACGGACGATGACCGGCTTCCTGGAATCGAGCAAGCAGCATGATGGACTGGAGATTGCCGATGTGCAGTGAGTCGGCCGTGGGGTCGAAACCGCAGTAAAGCGGTGTGATCCGACTCAGACGCTCCACGAGGGATTTTCTATCGGTGTGATCGTGGATCAGGTTACGCGCGCCAAGATCCTCTAGAAGTGCGTCGCCCGCCATTGTTGGCTTCTGTTCCGGCATCGTTTCTCCTGGGACATTGATCCTCCCGGGACATTTGATCCTCCCGGAATGCGTGCGACCACTTTTGCACAATGGGCGGGATTCTCCCGAAGCGATTGCGTATTGTGCAGGTGTTCACGGTGACCGAAGCAGAGATCCGGGCTCGGGACCACGGAAGCCCCTTGGGTATTTGTTCCCCGACAGGCCCGCCTGCCCTGAACACGGGTCAGTCAGAAGGCAGAATGGAACGATGCGACTTGGGAGGATTCTCGCGCTCGCGGTCCTGTCGACCGCCGTGGTGTCCTCTGCCTGCGCGAACACCCACCAGCAGCCCCCGGTGGAATTTCCACCCAACGCCGCGCCGTCGAAAATCCTCGATGCGCAAGGCAGATTGATAACCACAATCGGCGAGGAAGATCGCCAGAGTGTGGCGCTCACCTCAGTGGCAGAGATTGCCCAGGAGGCCGTCATCGCGATCGAGGATTCCCGATTCCTCACCCACAACGGAGTTGATCCCCAAGCGATTGGTCGCGCTGCGGTGGCCAATGCGGCGTCCACGGAGATCGAGGAGGGCGGCTCGACGATCACCCAGCAGTATGTGAAGAACGCGCTGCTGGACGACGACCGAACCATCAGCCGCAAGATCGAGGAGGCCACACTTGCCCTGGCCATCGAACGCAACTACTCCAAGGACGTCATCCTGGAGCAGTACCTGAACACGATCTATTTCGGAGGCGGGGCCTACGGAATCGAAAGTGCCGCCCGGACTTTCTTCGGTGTTCCCAGTTCGGAGCTCCAACTGCATCAGGCCGCGCTGATTGCCGGAATGATCCAGTCGCCGGCCCGCTTCAATCCCCATCAGAATCCGGTTAATGCCCAGACTCGACGGAATCTCGTACTCGAGCGCATGAACGAGCAAGGGCTGATCAACAACGAGGAACAGCTCTCAGCCGCCAGTGAGCCCCTCGGTGTGCTCGCCGCGGCTCCGGCTGAATCCGCCAATCGTTCGGCCGCACCCCACTTTGTGGAGGAAGTCAAGCAATGGCTGCTCAAGGAGTCAGATGCCATTGGGGACAATCAGGCCGAGCGCTACGCCAATCTGCTGCGAGGAGGCCTCACCATCACCACCACCATCGACCTCGACCTCCAGGCGAAAGCCGAGGCGGCGGTGAGGAATGTTCTTCCCGGGCAGGGTCAGGATGCCCGCACACCCGATGCGGCCGTGGTGTCGATCGAACCCAGGACCGGCTTCGTCAAGGTAATGGTCGGTGGTTACGACTTCTACGGTCAGCACGGCTACGCCAAGGCGAACCTGGCTACCGGGGCCGGCCGTCAAACGGGTTCTGCGTTCAAGCCGATCGTGGCGGCAACGGCGTTCTCCGAGGGAGTGGCACCCACCAAGACCTATCCGGCACCCAAGTCCACCTCGTTCACCCTCGACAGTGGTGAGGTGTGGCGCGTCAAGGGAGGTGGCATCGGCTCGGGCACGATCGAGCAATGCACGATCGTGTCGTCCAACACCTGTTACGCCAACGTGATCCTGGATCCGGCCGTGGGATCGGAACGCTCGGTGGAGATGGCCCGCAAGCTCGGTTTGGTCAACACCGACCTCTCCGCAGTTCCCTCAGCCGTGTTGGGCAGCAACAACTCCACCGTTCAGGACATGGCATCGGTGTACGGAACCTTCGCCAACGGGGGCATCAACGTGGAACCCTCCTATGTGACGCGGGTCGAGCGGACTGATGGCACGGTTCTCTACGAACACCGTCACACCCAGACCAAGGCGATTGAGCCAGAGGTGGCCAATCTGGTGAACTCCATACTGCCCAAGGTGCTCGAGGGTTCCGGAACGGGCACCCGAGCCAACATCGGCCGACTCGCCGGCGGCAAGACCGGATCTTCGCAGAACAACACCGATGGCTGGTTCTGCGGATACACACCCCAGCTGGCAACCGCAGTCTGGGTCGGGTTCGCCGAACTGAGGCCGAACTCCAGTGGCCAGGCACAATTGGTGAACATGGTGCCACCCAACACCCCGATAACGGTCTACGGCGGCACATATCCGGCACAGATCTGGAAAGAGTTCATGGGATCCGCCCTCGAAGGGCAGCCGGAATTGCCCTTGATTGCGCCCACTCCGGTTCCTCCCAACACCATCGAACCCACGGGTTCACCTGCGATCCTCAACACGGTTCCCAATCCAGGCCATGACCAGGTGTCCGTTCCGGAACTTGTGAACATGACCACGGCCGAGGCCAAGACCGCCATCCGCTCCGCCGGACTCTCTGCGAACGTCAAAGAGATCGATCGACCCGGTGACTTCCGGTTCGACTCGGTATTCGCCCAGTCTCCGCCCGGCGGCACCACGATCCGCCGCGGGGCATCCGTCTGGATCGAAGTCACCGAACTGGATCCCGCGAAATCCACACCGGTGCCCGAACTCAGGGGAACCACTCCCGAGGCCGCCGCCAAAAGACTGCGCGACATCGGATTCACAGTCACAGTTCGCTCGGCGCAAGCTCCAGCCGGCGCAGTGGATGCCGACGGTCGACCCATCGCAGCCGGGCGGGTGTGGCGCACCACGCCAAGCGCCGGAAACCTCTCCCGCGATGGAACCGTGGTTGTCGAGTGGACTTCGAACGCACCACCGACGACCACGACCACCTCAACCGTTGCCCAGCCAACCTCGCCTCCGGCCCCTGCAACGAACTGAAACGGCCGCCGATTACGCACCTCGGCCGACGAATGCCAAAGTTGTGGACCGTGAATTCCAACTCTGATCCCACTGGGGCGACACCCGCGGGCAGCCGCCCGGCTCCCCGACCTGTGAAGGATGACTCCAATCCAGCACTTCGCAAGCTGGCCTGGGTGGCTGGACTCTCGTTCGCGTTCGTGATGATCGCGGCCTGGATATTCGGCCTGTTCATCTATGACCCAGGTTTGCTCGTGGACGAACTCGAGGATCGCAGCTTCGGTGAAGCCGCCGAGGTGATCTGCTCCGAGCACACAGAAGCGGTCTCCACCCTGCCGCGCGCCGAAAATGCTGAGGACCCGGGGCAGCGCGCCGACGTGATCACCGAAGCCAACGGCTACCTCACAGCCATGGTGAACCAACTGTGGCTGGAAGTTCCGAGCGATCCACCCGTGGCGAGTGAGGCCGTGGAGGAATGGCTTGGTGACTGGGAAACCCATATCGAGGATCGCCAGGAGTACGCCGATGCACTGCGAGACGATCCCCAAGCCAGATTCGCAGAATCAGCGAAGGGAACTCGCCAGGTGTCGAGGGCCATCGATGGTTTCGCCCAGGTGAATCGCATGACCTCATGTGAGACCACCGGCGACGTGGGCTGAACCCTCCGACCCGATTCCGCGTAGCCACCCGGACAGTCGGACCCCAGCGATCGCGCTTCACCAGCCGCGCTTCACCAACGCTGTCGTTCAGCGGCCAGTCGCCCGGCCAGGATCGCCCGCTGATCTGTGACGGCCGTCGGTCCGGCGCCACCCGGGGAGGTTCTTTGCCGAACCGATTCTCCACTCGCCAGCAATGCTGCAGCATCGGTCCCCAGCCGAGGATCTGCTGCAACCAGTTCGCGCAACGGCTCACCGCCGGCAATCGAAGACCTGACCAGCTCCCCGACAATCGCGTGGGCGGTTCTGAACGGTGTACCCCTCCGGACCAGGAACTCAGCGAGATCGGTTGCACCGCCGTACTCGGAATCAGCGCTCTGGGCCATCCGCTGGGTATTGAAATTCAACGTGGCGTACATCCCCGACATGGCTCCGAGGCCCAGCCGGATCGTGTCGAGTGCATCAAAGACCGGTTCCTTGTCTTCCTGGAGATCACGGTTGTACGCCAGCGGCAACGACTTCATGGTGGCCAGCAAGCCGGTGAGATTGCCGATGAGACGCCCCGATTTCCCGCGAGCCAGCTCCGCGATGTCCGGATTCTTCTTCTGCGGAAGCATCGAGGAACCCGTGGAGTAACGATCGTCAAGAGCCGCGAATCCGAATTCTTCGCTGCTCCACAGGACTACTTCCTCCCCCATTCGCGAAAGGTGGATCCCGACCATCGCGAGAACGAAGAGGGTTTCGGCCACGAAGTCCCGATCGGAGGTGGCATCCAGACTGTTGTGGAAATGGTCGGCGAATCCGGCCTGCTGCGCAGTGAAGGCAGGGTCCAGCGGCAGCGAGGAGCCGGCCAGAGCTCCGGCACCCAAGGGAGACACATCCACACGGGCGCGGCAGTCGGCCAGGCGATCCAGATCCCGCATCAGTGCCCAGCAGTGCGCCATCAGATGATGCGACAACAACACCGGTTGAGCCTGCTGGAGATGGGTGTAGCCGGGCAGGTAGGCGGCACCAGCGTCCATGCCCGCTTCCTCTGCACGATCCATGAGCACATCGATCAGGGCCAGAACCCTCGCTGCGATCTGGTCGATCTCAGTGAGCAGGTAGTGACGGAAGGCCGTGGCGACCTGATCGTTGCGTGAGCGGCCGGTATGAATCTTTCCTCCGGATTCGCCGACCAGTTCAGTGACGCGCCGCTCGATCGCAGTGTGAATGTCCTCGTCGCTCTCCACGAAGACGAGTTCATCGGCGCGATATTCCATCTCCACCGTGTCGAGGCCGCCGAGCATCAACGCCATCTCCGATTCGGCGATCAACCCAGCACTGGCCAAGCCTCGTACGTGGGCCTTGGAACAGGCGATGTCGGAGTAGATCAGGCGCTGGTCGTAGCTGAGGCTCTCGGTGTATGCCATCAACTCCTCAGCGGGACCCGATTCGAACCGACCTTGCCAGAGCTGACCTCGCTCCGCAGATTCTCCAGACATCAGCCCTCCTCCGGCTCGTTCTCCCAGTCGCGCGATCCGGGACCCTGGGTGTCAGACCATGTCTGCACGCTGAGACCCCACAGGCGCACGAAACCTTCCGAGTCAGCGTGGCGGAAACGATCGGCTGCGTCGTAGGTGGCGAGACCGTAATCGTAGAGTGACTTCTCGGCCCGGCGACCGGTCACGATGCACCGTCTCGGTACAAGCTTCAGACGGACCTCACCGGTGACATGCTCCTGGGATGAGTCCACGAAGGCATCGAGTGCTTCCTTCAGCGGGGAGAACCAGAGTCCGTCATAGACGAGTTCTGAATAGCGCGGTTCCAGTCGGGTCTTCTCACGCTGCAGATCTCGTTCGAGTGTGATCGACTCGAGGTCCTCGTGGGCCATCATGAGCGCCAGGGCTCCCGGTGCCTCGTAGGTTTCACGGCTCTTGATCCCGACGCGACGGTTCTCCACCATGTCAATACGTCCCCAGCCAAAGGCTCCGACAATCCGGTTCATCTCGATGATGATTTCGTACAGGGACATGGTCCTGCCATCAATCGAAACCGGAACACCTTTGTCGAATCCCACAACGACCTCTCGCTCACCATCCGCGGTGAGCTTGGTCATTTGCCAGACTCCGTCCGGTGGCTCGGCCCAGGGATCCTCCATCTCGCCGCATTCGATGGCGCGGCCCCAGAGGTTGTCGTCGATCGAATAGAGCTTCTCTTTGGTGGCATCCACCGGAATTCCGTGTTCCTGGGCGTAGTGAATCGAGTCCTCACGGGTGAAGCCCCAGTTCCGTACCGGTGCCAGTAGCTCCAGATCGGGAGCCAGAGCCATCGCCGACACCTCGAATCGCACTTGATCATTGCCCTTGCCAGTGCAGCCGTGTGCCAGGGCATCCGCGTTGTACTTGCGGGCCATCTCCACCTGTTTCTTCACGATCAGCGGGCGAGACAGCGCACTGACGAGTGGATACTGCTTCTCGTACAAGGCGTTCATCTTGATCATCGGAGCGAGGTAATCACGGGCGAACTCCTCGCGAAGATCCAACTGCTCATAGGCGATCGCACCAGCGCCAAGGGCTTTCTCGCGGTTCGCTTCCATCGATCCCTCCTGACCCAGGTCAGCAGAGAGACAAACAACCTCCACACCCATGTTCTCGATCATCCAGCCCACAGCCACGGA
>JAUXGW010000020.1 GCA_030621865.1 Actinomycetes bacterium | reverse complement strand
TCGTATGAACTTCGCTATCCGCAACCGGCGACGACACCCCTGACGGGACTGTTTCGGTGTGCGAGCCAGGAACCGCTCAGTACGCAACCCGCACGCAGCGACAGTGGTGTTGCGCAAATCCAGTTCGGTGCACAGATGCGCCGCGGTGGCATCCAACAACGACCGCGAACGTTCAACATCGACTGCGGCATCCATCAACTCACCATCGCTCAACAACGCAGTGTCACCAACAGCGGCGCTGCTCAACACACCCAACGCGGCCCGGCTGCACCCGGCCACACCGCAAGCCCCCGACCCCGGAACCTCCTGAGGATCCGGATTCTCCTGAGGATCTGGGTCACCACCAACCGCACCTGTATCGAACATGTGTACGACTCTACCAACCCATCTGACACCAAATCAACACATTTCACACATTCCTGCACATCGATTCCTGAGCGCGCAGATTCCTGAGTACGTGACTGGATCGGAACACGAGCCACGATGCGCTGATCGCACGAGAACCAGAATCGCGAGAACGGACCGAGCAGTGCATGTCGCCAGCAGAGCCAGCAAACCCGAAGAAGAACCGCACCGGTCTGTTTCCAGGTGATCGTCGCCGCGAACGACCTGCGCGCCGGGACGCAGTCACGAGCAGGGAGGTTGGTTCAGCTGTTGATCCTGGAGTTCGCTGGATCCTTGCGACCCTGAACAAACAGAATCGCAGAGACCGAGCCCAAGAGGAGTCCGGTTACGACAAGTAACCACCCTGGACCCGCCATCGGAATCAGGATCGCGCCGGCGACCAGGCAGATCGCAGCCAGCACGGCCAGAACAATAGTTGCAGACACTCTTGGAACAACACGAGCGTATACCCGTCCACCGGCCAGACGAGGCCTGAAGGAGAATCTGCCGGCAGGGCCACCACCTCGATGTGGACCAACAGCGATGTGGACCAACAGGGAGGTGCGTGGCAGTGTGCGGGTGTGAACGGACGCGTCGAAATCCCGGGCGATGAACATCGGGATCAACACCAAAACGACCCGGGCATCAGCCCAGCCGACGCGGCCTCGGGGGTTCCGCTCATGCCCGATCCGCGCATGCTGGCCACCACGGATGACGTGAATCTGGCCACCTATCAATACGGCACGGGACAGGATTACCTTCTCGCCCACTGCACGGGAATGTGCGCCGCCGCCTGGTCGCCCCTCCTGGAGGACCTCGGCGCCGGTGATCGGATCAGCGCTGTCTCGGTCGACCACAGGGGCCACGGACGTTCGAACGCATCCATCACCTCCATGGCGTGGGAGGCTCACGCAGCTGATCTGCTGGCAACCGTTGACAGCTACGACATGGCCAAACCGATCGGAATCGGGCACTCAATGGGCGGAGCAGCGCTCCTGCTCGCCGAACAGGCGCGCCCGGGAACATTCGCTGCGCTGTGGATCTACGAGCCAATCGTTCTTCCGCCCACTGCACGATCCGGAGGCAATTCACTTGCCGACGGAGCCCGACGGCGACGCGAGACATTCGCCAGCGAGTCAGCCGCCTACGAGGTCTTCTCCTCGAAGCCACCACTGAACGAACTCAGCACAGCGGCCCTTCTAGCCTACGTCCGGTATGGATTCAGGGAACTCCCGGACGGTTCCATCACGCTGCGCTGCAAACGAGACGTCGAAGCGAACACCTACGCAATGGGCACCAGCCACGGAGCCTGGGCCCGCCTGGGCGAGATCGGATGCCCGGTGGTGATTGCCTACGGCGAGGAAACCACTCCCGGACCCGCTGCCATTGCCCCGCTGATCGCGGAACGGATTCCGAATGGCCGTTCACACAAGATCGATGGCCTGGGACACTTCGGCCCGATGCAGGATCCGGAGCGCATCGCCGCAGAAATCACCGAAGCTTTCGACTGACAACCGGCCATGTCACAGCCGGCCCCTACCATGCGGTGCATGGCTCTACCCCTGCCCAGTTCGCTTTCTCCGTCGAAGGTCTCGAGCTTCCAGAGCTGTGCGCTCGCATTTCGTTTCTCCGCTGTCGACAAACTTCCGGAACCACCGTCCGAGCCGGCCGTCAAGGGCACCACGGTTCACAAAGCCCTTGAACTCCTCATGCAGGCGGAGCCGGCTGACCGGGTCCCGGCATTGGCTGCAGCTCAGCTCGAGGTGGCACTGGAGGAAATGCAGGGCAACGAGGAATACACGGAACTCAACCTCGATGAATCCCAGGCCGAGAGGTTCGCAGCCGATGCCCAGAAGATGGTCGACCGGTACTTCACCCTTGAAGACCCCAGGACGATCGACGTGGTTGCCAACGAACAGATGCTCGAGGCCGACATTGGTGAAGTCCACATTCGCGGAATCATCGACCGGCTCGAACGAAACTCCGATGGGCGGCTGGTTGTCAGCGACTACAAGACAGGCCGGGCTCCGTCGGTGATGCGGGAACGAGAGCGAATGGGCGGCGTCCACTTCTACGCGTACCTGTGTCGAGAGGTATACGGCGAGCTTCCGGCGGCTGTCCAGCTGATCTATCTGGGTGCAGAACCTCAGATCATCACTGCGACACCAACCGAGCAGTCTGCGCGCGGCCTCAGGACAAAGGTCTCCGCTGTCTGGAACGCCGTGGAGCGAGCTTGTGAGAAGGAAGACTTCCGGCCGAAGAAGTCACCGCTGTGCAACTGGTGTTCCTTCCAGGCGTTCTGCCCGGAATTCGGCGGGAACCCCGATGATGCCAAGGAACTCGGGGCAGCGAACGAACCGGCCCGCGCAGCCGAGCCAGCCACCCCGTGACCACATTCGGGCCGATCGAGGCACAGGTCGAGCATTTCGATCTGCAGGTTGAACGCTTCGCCGCCGCGTTGCGGGGCAATCCCGGCGTGGACGCTGCGATGTACACGTTGTCAGAAGCAGCCAACCACTCGATCCTCTGGCACGCGATCAACCTCGTCGACCTGGTGACCGCCGGCGCCAACCGGTCGCGACGCCGCCGAGCGCTCCGCCGCAGTGTCATTCTCGCGGTGGAGCAAGCCAGTGTGAACGGCCCCATAAAGGCGGTATTCAATCGCGATCGCCCCGATGACATCGACAACCATGCGCACGACCTCCGCGTCCCGCTGACATCGAGTTTCCCGAGTGGACATGCGTCCGCCGGATTCTGTGCGGCGAGCCTTCTGTCCGCCGACCACGGTGGCGCACCGGCTTGGTACGCGCTCGCCGCGGCCGTCTCATGGAGTCGCATACACGTTGGGGTCCATCATCCATCGGACATAGTTGGCGGCGCCCTGATCGGTGCATCGCTTGGGAGAGCCGCCGCGCGCCTCTGGCGCCAACCAGTTTGATCTGGTGCCAACCGGATCAAACAGGCGCACCCTGAGCACTCGGCGTCGTAGATTGCAGGCATGACAGAGGATCACGCAGTGGAACACATGACCAGCTTCGAGGCGCTCATGTGGGAACTCGAGCGCAGCCCGATGCTGTCAACCGCGTTCACCAACCTCACGATCCTCGATCGAGTCCCCGATCGTGCTGCCCTGCGAACCCGGATGTTGCGGGCCACCCGCCGGGTCCCGAGACTCCGCCAGCGAGCCGAACCGTCTTCGGGACCCCTGAGCACTCCAGCCTGGATCGAGGATCCGGAGTTTGATCTGGATCACCATCTGCGCTGGGTCAATCTCGGGGGATCAGCCACTCGAGAAGACCTCAACGAGTTTGTCAGTACGTTCAGCGTTCAACCGTTCGACTGGGGTCGACCACTGTGGGACTTCGTGCTGATCGAGGGCCTCGCAGATGGACGAGCCGCGATGGCTCAGCGGATGCATCACACGATCACCGACGGCGAGGGTGGCATCAAGCTGTCAGTGGAGTTCCTCGATCTCAGGCGCGATGCGGGTGAGCAACCAGTTGAAACGGATGCCGATGACGAATCGGACGGCACCACCGTGGACCCCACAACCGCCGAGAACTCCCCGGAGGAGTCCCGCGGCTGGACGGAATGGACCGCCGCCGTTGGCGACTCGATGAAGAAGACAACCGATCAGATCACCAACGCCTGGTCAGGGTTCGCCGAATCATTGCGGAACCCATCTTCGACTGCCGACTCGCTGCGCTACACGGCCACGCAGATTCCGACAACCAGGAGAATGTCCGATCTCTGGTCAGAACGATCACTTGGACGATGGTTCGGTTCCATCCATCTGGAACTCGATCAGGTGATCACAGCCGCTCATGCCCTGGGCGGAAGTGTCAACGACTTCTTCGTGGCCGGAGCGGCCGGCGGGGCCGGCGCCTATCACAGAAACCACGATTCCCCGGTGGATGAACTCCGGTTGTCCATGCCTGTGAGCACTCGCGAACATTCGGAAATGAGCGGAACGGCCGGAGGCAACTCCTTCACTCCCACAACCGCCTTGGTCGCCACCGCTGAAATGGATCCGGCGGAGAGGTTCGCTTCGATCCACGATGCACTGGGCGAAGTCAAAGTCGTGAGCACCGGCGGCTCCATCGACTCCGCCGTGGGCGTGATGAACCTCCTGCCGAGCGCTGCGATTGCCGCGGCCGGTGAACGGATCGCGGGTGCGGTCGACTTCGTGTGCAGCAATGTCCGCGCGGCTCCCTTTGACCTCTACATCGGAGGAGCCTTGATCGAAGCCAACTATCCGTTGGGGCCACTCGCCGGAACTGCGTTCAACCTGACAACCATGTCCTATCGGGGACAGCTGTTCATCGGGCTCGTCGTGGACACCGCAGCGGTGGCCGAACCCGAAGAGCTACTCGCGGAAATTGACCGCGAATACCAAGCGCTGTTTGCCGCCGCCGACTGATTGCCGCGGTCGGCCAGCGGCCGACTCCGTCAACCGGACTCAGTTGCTCAGCACCTCGGCGTCACGGCGGGCAAGCAGCGAGCGAAGGTCGAGAAGAAGGTCAGCGACCTCCGACGTGGGAACTATCTGACGCTCGGAAATGTCGCCGAGACCGCGGTCGATCAGCTTCATTGCTTCCTGAATGGACTCATCGAGTTCGGGCAACGCCTCTTCAACCTCAGTCATCGGTTCCTCCCTGGATCCGAAACACGTGATGCAAACGCATGGTCACTCCAGACAGATTACCCCGAACCCGTGACACCACCATGTCGGTTTTGTTTCCGGCGGCCGGAAATCGGGGCTGCGATACACCAAACCGGATTCCCCAAACACGGATTCTCCGCCCCAGTCATGGCGATTCCCCGATTTCGGAGCCGGTTTCACCCGGATGCGACACAGCCACAATTGGCACGTTCTAGGGTGATTCCCCATGAAGAACTCCACGATCGGCGTCACTTTCGCCAGCTTCCAGGCGCTCGGACTGGACGTCGGCAGGTCAATTGCGAGAACTGCCAAGGGTATGGATTTCGACTCCTTCTGGACCGCTGAAACCGTTGGCGAGGAAGCCTTCTCCACACTGGCCGCGGTTGGGTCGGAAACGCCCGGACTGAATCTCGGAACCGGCGTTCTGGCGATTCAACTCCGCACACCGATGCTTGCAGCAATGGGCGCTGCGACACTTCAGGCGATTGTCGGAGACAGGGACATCTTCCTCGGCGTCGGCATCTCCTCGCCCGTGGTTGTGGGCCGGTGGCACGGCGCTGTTTACGGCTCGGCTCCGATCGCCCAGATGCGTGAGTACGTGAAACTCACCAAGGAGTGCCTGGCCGGCGAGGCGGTGAGCCACAAAGGTCGTTTCTACGAAACCAACCGCTACCGACTCGGAGTGAGACTGGGTGAGCGCCGACCCAAGGTGGTGCTGGGAGCCCTGAATCAGCAGATGCTTCGAACAGCCGGCGAACTGGCGGACGGCGTCCTGCTCAACTACCTCCCCGCCGACGCCGTTCCCTGGTGCGTTGAGCAGGTGCGTGCGGGTGAGGCAAAGGCCGGTCGACCAGAGGGCGCCTGCAAGGTTCATGCCTACGTTCACGTCGGACTTTGTGATCCCGACCAGGCCCGCAAGCCTGCACGGCGGGATCTCTTCTCCTATGCAGTGGTCCCCGCATACGCCAACGCCTTTTCCCGCGCCGGATTCGCCGAAGAGGTGCAGGCAATTCAGTCAGCACATGCCAACAAGGACCGCGAGGCGGCGCTGGCCGCCGTGTCCGAGCGCATGATCGATTCGATCGACATCTGCGGCGACGCGGAGACAATCCGTACCGCAACGGACGCCTACGTCCAGGCTGGAGTGGACGATGTGGTGATCATGCCCCTGCCGTGGGGTGAAGATCGAGTGTCCACGATCGAAGCGACCCTGGAAGCCGTGCAGCCTCGATGACCAAGTCCCTCAATCAACCCTTCGATCCCCGGGACAAGGTTGTGGTTGTCACCGGTGGAGCCAGTGGGATCGGGGCCGCCCTCACCCGCGAGTTCCACAAGCGGGGAGCCGCGACGGTGGTGATCGCGGACCTGAACGCGGACCGCAGCCGCGGTGTCGCCGGGAGAATCGCGGCCGGCAAGGGAAACGGTGCTGTCATTGGCGTCCAACTCGACGTTGCCGACGGCGAGGCCACCACCGAACTCATCGACAGGATCGAGAGTGACCATGGTCCGATCGACCTGTATTGCGCCAACGCCGGGATCGCCACCGGTTCCGGGGTGGAAACCGATGTGGACATCTGGAATCGGGTCTGGAGTGTGAACGTGATGGCCCACGTCCATGCCGCCCGCGCACTGATACCCAGGTGGATCGAACGTGGCGGCGGACACCTGCTGACCACTGCTTCGGCGGCAGCCTTGATCACCAACCTTGGAGATGCGCCTTATTCGGTGACCAAACACGGTGCACTCGCCTTCGCGGAATGGGTGGCAATCACCCATGGCGCCCAGGGTGTCGGCGTCAGTTGCCTCTGCCCGCAGGGAGTCAGGACTCCCCTGCTCTTCGGATCTTCCGCGGATGAATTCGCCGACCTGTCGGGCGGAACCTCATGGAGTGCGGATGATCTCGACGGCTCTATGGCGGCAAAGGCCGTCCAGAATCAAAGGGTCCTTGGCGCTGACGAGGTTGCGGTGTTCGTCGCGGATGCACTCGGCCGGGGCGAGTTCCTCATCACACCCCACGAAGAGGTCCGCGAGTACGCGCAGAAACGCACAGAGGATACGGACCGATGGATCGCCGGCATGCGGAAACTCCAGGCGCATCTGGATCAGGATCCGTGAGCAGGCAAACGAGCCATGTCTCCTGATCCGAATCAGATGGTCGACCCCGACAACTCCGAAACCAGGGACGATCGTTACCGCTCCACACTCGATGTCTACGAGACCCGGGCCGATGACTGGCTCGAACTTCGCAGCGGCAAGACGAACCATCTCGAGGAGTTCGCGGCGGAATTGGGTTCTCGCCCCGATCCCGAGGAAGGAATGGTGGTCGACCTGGGCTGCGGACCCGGCTGGCACCTCGATGACCTTCCCGTCGACACGGTCGCGATGGACGCAGCCGAAGCGATGTTGGGACTCGCCGCCGCCGCCTCGCCCGATACCCCTCTCGTGCAGGGCGACCTTCGCCGGCTGCCTTTCGCAAAAGGATCCCTGCGCGCCGCATGGGCCAACAAGTCCTACGTCCACATCGCCCGTGCCGACATGCCGATGGCATTGCGGGATCTGCACCGTGCCCTCGCTCCGGGAGGCGTCGCACATCTGGGACTGTTCGGTGGCGACGTGGAGCACGCCGGATTTGATGGCGACGAATTCTCGGGCCGCTCATTCTCCTTGTGGCCCACCCAACTCCTCACCGACGTACTGGCCGGAGCCGGGTTCACCATCGAGGAAATGCAGCAGGCAGATCCCCTCATCGGCGGCGCACCCTTCATCGGAGTTCGCGTTCACCGGGAGCACACGCTTGCCGACACCGTCGGAGCGGACATGTTGCTGCTCCTCGTGGGACTGAATCCTTCACTCCCTGCGGCGGAATCGGGGGTGGGGTTCTCCGGTCCATCCAACCGCGGCTGGCCTGCTCTCGAAGATTCCGGGCTCGCCGCCCTCGGCAGCCGTGATCCGGAGGTGCTCCTTCGTGAAGGCCGCATCGGCATGACGGACATCGTGAAACGAGCGACTCGAGGAGCGGATGAGCTGACCAGGGAAGAGTTCCGCTCCGGCATGGCGCGATTGGAGCGACTCTGCGGCTGGCTGCAACCAGCAGCCGTCTGCATCATCGGACTCACCGGTTGGAGAGCGGCCGTGAACAAGTCGGCCAAGGCCGGGCTACAACCCGAGGAACTGGGCGGAAGACCGGTATGGCTGATGCCCAATCCGAGCGGGCTGAACGCACATGTGACCCGAGCTGATCTGGCAGAGCACTTCCGGGCGGCAGCGGCGCTCGGAGCCGACGCGTAGGGTTCACATCGACGTGAGGACATCACGCCCCCAACTCCCCGGGAGGAACAATGCAGATTCGACTCGAACCGGCTGATGAGTTCATGCATCCCGGCCCAGAGGACACCTTCAACGAGTCCATGTACTTCAACGTGTTCGATCCCGGCAGCGGCCTGGGCGCTTTCGTTCGAATCGGCAACCGGCCCAACGAAGGCCATGCCGAGGTCACCACCTGCGTCTACCTGCCCGACGGACGCGTGGGATTCATGTTTTCGCGACCCAAGATCGACAACAACGATGGGTTCTCTGCCGGCGGCGCCGAGTTCAAGGTGGACACTCCCTTCGAGAAGCTGGACATCTCCTACCGCGGCAAGTTGGTCATGCTCGAGAACCCCTTGGACATGGCCGAGCCACGGGAGGCCTTCACGAACAACCCATACGAACTCTGCGAGCTGCAGCTGAACGTGGTCGGCAACTCCCTGCCATGGGGCGGCGAAGCGGTGGGACGCAAGGAGAAACCCGGCGAAGAATTCGCCAAGGGCCACTACGAACAACTCACCAGATCGTCCGGATCGATATCCATCGGTGATGAATCGTGGGATGTGAGTGGTCAAGGCCTCAGAGACCACTCCTGGGGTCCTCGTACCTGGCAGGCGCCTTGGTATTACCGCTGGCTCACGGTCAACCTGGGCGATGGCACGGGGATGATGCTCAGCCGCATCGCCCGAGCCGACAGCGAAGGCATCCGCAACGGTTTCGTCTGGAACGGCACCGAGCACCTGCCGGTGACCGACATGTCGATCAGCACCCAGTGGAGCGGTGAATCCAACCAGACGCAGGTAACGGCAGATTTCACCTTCACCGACTCGGACGGGACCCCGGTGCAGCGCACCCTCACGGGATCGGTCCGCAACATGATCCCGCTGCGCAACCGCCGCGATGGCCGGGTCACCCGAATCGCCGAGGGGCTGACCGACTGGAGGGTGTCTGGTCCCCTCAACACTTCCCTCGATCCCAGCACTGACGACGATCCAGCCCTCGGCGGACATGGCTGGTCTGAATACCTCGACCAGATCATCGACGGCGAACCGGTCGGCATTCGCGAATGACAGCATCCCGCTGCCAGCCGTAAACCGTGCTCGTACAAGATCTGATCTTCTTCGGTGCTCGACACGATGCCGACGCGATCGCACTGATCGCGGCGGACCAGGAGTGGTCGTTCGCCCAGTTCGCCGAGGCCGTTGACTCCATGTCCGGTGCCCTGATGCAACTGGCCCGGCCGGGAGCCACGGTTGCCGTGGTCGCAGAGAACACACCCGGTTTCGCTGCTGCGCTCTACGCTGTGCCCGCCGCGGAAATGGTGCTGGCAATGGGCAACACCAGACATACTGATCACGAGCTCTGGGAGATGCTGGCGGCGAGTCGGGCCGAAGTGGTTCTCGCGACGAGAACCCACCTGGATCGCCTGATTGAATCGAAGCCCGACGACTCGCTGATCCACACCTGGGTTGAGCTCTCCCCCGAGGGGCCCGAGGCGATGTTCGATTCCGCCGTCACATTCGATGCGGCTGTGCCATCTGATGCCGGCGGGCGGTCCCCAGATTCCGACGCTCCGGGTGCAAGGCCTCGTGGCCGGTCCGCAGAGTCCGACACTGCATGGCTCATCTACACCTCGGGCACCACGGGCAAACCGAAGGGAGCGATGATCACGCATCGATCGCTCATCGCCGCAGCACTCAACACCACGATGGCTCGCCCGGTGGCCGCCGACGAGGTCTACCTCTTCCCGTTCCCTCTCTTCCATGTAGCCGCCTACAACGTGGTCCACCATCACCTGAGACGTCGGCCGGTGGTGCTGCTGCCGAGCTTCGAACCCGCGGCCGCGATGCGCGCAATCGAGGAACACTCGGTGACCTCGGTGTCACTGGCCCCAACCATGGTGGCCATGCTTCTCGACCATCCGGACCGGGCCGACCACGATCTGTCCACGTTGCGACAGATCTCCTATGGCGCCGCGGCCATGCCTCTCGACCTTCTTCGCCGGGCCCTGAGCGAGCTGCCCAGTGTGGGATTGGCCCAGGGATACGGAATGACCGAACTCTCCGGCAATGCTGTGTTCCTCGGACCCGAAGAGCATCGCCGGGCGGCCACCACGGATCCCGGCATTCTCAGCGCAGCAGGCCGACCCGCCCCGCTGACCGCGCTGAGGATCACCGCGGAGGACGATTCCGAGGTCCCGCCCGGCGAGGTCGGCGAGATCCTGATTCGCAGCGATCAGGTTTGCGCCGGGTACTGGGACAATCCTGAAGCCACCGCTGAGGCATTCTTCGATGGCTGGTTCCGCACTGGTGACGTCGGCCGCCTCGACGCCCGCGGATACCTGCACATCGTCGACCGCAAGAAGGACATCATCATCACGGGCGGCGAAAACGTTTCCTCCCGCGAGGTCGAAGACGCTGTTTCGACGCACCCTTCGGTGGCGTCGGTGGCGGTGATCGGCGTGCCGGATGAGCGTTGGGGTGAACTAGTGACGGCGGTGATCGTGGTGGCGGATGGACACGATGTGCCGGGCGCCGAAGACTTGAAGAGCTGGACTTCTGATCTGGCCGGATTCAAACGTCCGAAGGGTGTTGTCGAGGTCGACCAGTTGCCGCTCAACGCCTCGGGCAAAGTCGAAAAGCGCCGCCTCCGCGACGATCTGATCCCCTGAACCCACCGAAACCAGATTCTCCAGCGCAGAAAAGAGCCGTTATGGCGGATTGGGTATCAGCGGGGAGCCAGGTCGCGGATGGCGGTTCGCTGATCCACGTTGAACGGCAGGATCGCCAGCGCCGGTGTGGTCACGCCGGCGGCGACGTAACGCTGGATGTGTTCACGGCAGGCCTCGGGTTTCCCCCACACGATCAACTGATCGACGATCTCGTCGGGAATGGCCGCCAGCGCTCCGTTTCGGTCACCTTCACCCCAGAGTCGCCACATGTCGGCCAGAATCTCGTCGCGACCCAGCCACTTGTGGAACTCGGCGTACACCGGCACGTTCAGGTAGGCAGCGATTGCCAGACGCCCGAAGGCCATCACCGTTTCACGGTCATCCGTGGGGGCAACGAATATGCGCGCCACGATTTCGGGAGTGCCCGAACCGGAGGCGCCCTGCACAATCGGAGCCACTGTGCGCACGTCGTCAGCCGACAGCCAGTTGATGATCGCCCCGTCGCCGTGGGAGCCGGCAAGCTTCAACATCCCCTGGCGCAGGGCCGCGATCAGAATTGGTGGCGGTTCTGCAACGTTGAGCTTCAGCTGGAATCTCTGGACCTCGGATCCGCCGAAGGTGCCTGAAACCTTCTCACCCGTCAACGCTTCCCGCACGAAGGTGACCATGTCCTTGACCTGTTTGTAGGGCGCCTCGAAGGGAATGCCGTTCCACCGCTCCACGATGACGTTCGACGACGTGCCGATGCCGAAGGCGAATCGGCCCGGAGCCGCGCTGGCGAGTGAGGCAACCGACTGCGCCAACAAGGCGGGGCCCCGGGTATAGGCGGGAACTATCGCTGTGCCGAGACGCAATTCGGGCGCCCACGCGGCTGCCAGGGCCAGCGGCGTGAAGGCATCCGCGCCGTCGGCTTCGGCGGACCAGACGTCGGTGTACCCCAGATCCACCAACTCCCGGAACCAGTCACGATGATCCGCGAGTGGTACTCCGTCGAAGGGAATCGTCATCCCGTAGCGGTCCTTGAGATTTGTCGCAGTGGCCATGGAGTCAACCTAGCCAGCGATCCCAGGTCAGTCCCGCGGTTCTCGAATCAGTGCCGACTGCGATGCAGTGGCCATCAGAACGCCGCTTTCGGACCACAGGTACACGGTTCCGTGCCCGAAACCGTTGGCAATGCCTTCCATGCGCACGTCCACCAGCACCCACTCGGTTTCCACCAGTCTGACTACCCGCAGCGTGTTGTCGAGGCTGTTGGAGGGATACCAGACCCCTTGGGACTGTGAGATGCCAAAGGGCACGTAGTCGCCGAGAATCGCGAGCGTGGCGGCAGATGTCGTCAGCTTCGGTGCCCGAACCCACAACGCGGATTGCCCGTCCTTGACGGGATTCCCCTCCAGATCGTCCCAGAACTGACCTTTGGCCAGACGCATGTCCAACCGGGTCATGATCGAGGAGTCATCACCGACACGAGGCGGTCGAACCGGCGCGTCCTGTGGCTTCTGGACGTCCGGGATGTGCACCCACTGACCGGACACATCGATTTCCCGGAATCCGAGCGCCGCGTTGACGGTGAGGATTTCGCGCTCCCCCACATGGGCCACCACCCGGGCCTGGGTGGTCCTGTGGCCGGAGACCGCAACGATGACATCGAAGTCGACAACCTCGTCGACCATGGCAAACGAAAGGTATTGCGCCGTGGCCCAGACAACCGGCCGGCCGGTGGAGCCTTCCAGTGCCGCCACTGCCGCACCCAGACCACATCCACCGAACATGAACCTGTTCATGGTGGAAATCCCGTCGGTCACCGGCAGATACCAGCGATTGGGGTTGTGAGTGCCCTGCAGCCCGAGCCATTCGACAGCGTCCATGGCGATGCAGGCTACTTCTCGGCCCGAACGACGGCGGCAAGCGCTTCCCGATCCTGTCCCTTCGCATGTTGCGAGGAGCTCCAAAGCCCGGCATCCAGCCGGATCCGGCCGATTTCGGGGCTTCCAGCCGCGATTTGGGGGATCGACGGTCGCTCGGCGAAGGTCACTGTCACACCCCTGGTGCAGAGTTATTCACATGAACAGGCAGCTCACACTCATCATCGCCGGCAGCGAAGTCGCCGACGGGAAAACCTCCTCCGAAAGGGACGGGACTCCCGATGGCGGTGGCGAGATGCAGGCGCGTCGGCAAAATGCCGAGGCCGCCCGGAATTCCGCCCGGGCAGCACGCGATCGCATGGCTGCGGCAGAAGCGGCCCGTCGCCGGCAACGCAACAAGAAGCTGCTGGCCGAACTGGCAGAGGTCCGGCGCAAGAACCGGGTCACTGTCTCTGTGCCGAAGAAACGCCCGGCGGCCTGATCGCCCGGTTACCCGTACGGCCGGATGATCCATAGGATTCGCCCATGACTGAGGTAGTGATCATCGATGCTGTTCGTTCACCCATCGGCCGCCGCAAGGGTGGATTGAGCGGACTGCACCCGGCCGAGCTGTTGTCCCAGGTCCTCACCGGGTTGATGGACCGCAATGAGATCGATCCCGCAGAGGTGGGGCAGGTGATCGGCGGCTGTGTCAGCCAGGTCGGCCAACAGTCGTTCAACATCACCCGCACCGCATGGTTGTCCGCCGGATTGCCCCTGGAGGTTGCAGCCACAACAGTTGATGCCCAGTGTGGTTCCTCCCAGCAGGCCACCAACCTCGCCACTTCGCTACTGGGTTCCGGCGTGATCGACGTGGCAGTTGCCTGCGGCGTCGAATCAATGAGCCGGGTGCCGATCGGATCCAACTCCTCCAGGAAGTTCGGACTGGGTGTGCCGATCCCGGACACCTACCTCGGACAATATGAATTCACCTCCCAATTCGAGGGAGCAGAAAGAATCGCCGAGAAGTGGGAGATCACCAGAGGCGATACCGATGGTTTCGGACTGGCCTCCCAACGGCGCGCCGCGGAAGCCTGGGATGAAGACCGGTTCGGTACGCAGATCATTCCGATCACCGCCCCGATCACGGATGAGGAAGGTGAGCCCACCGGTGAGACTCGCGTGGTGGACCGAGACGAGGGTCTGCGCGACACCACACTGGAGACTCTTGCCAAGCTGAAACCGGTCGGCCGCGAAGACGGCGTCCACACGGCGGGCTCCTCCTCCCAGATTTCTGATGGCGCAGCCGCTGTCCTGATGATGACCGCGGACAGAGCCGCCGAACTCGGGCTGACTCCGATGGCCCGCGTGGTCGACACCTGCCTGGTCGGAGTCGATCCGGTCCTGATGCTCACCGGACCCATGGATGCCACCAAACGCCTGCTCTCGCGCAACGAACTGTCGATCGACGACATCGACGTGTTCGAGATCAATGAGGCCTTCGCATCCGTGGTCCTGGCCTGGGCCAAGGAGGTCGGAGCCGATCTGGACAAGACGAATCCAAACGGTGGAGCGATCGCTCTTGGTCACCCTCTCGGTGGCACCGGGGCGTTCCTCACCACCAAAGCCCTGCATGAGCTTCACCGAACCGGTGGCAAACGGGCCCTGATCAGCATGTGTTGTGGTGGCGGCCTGGGAACAGGCACCCTCATCGAAACGATCTGACCAGTGACGACACCCAGCGAACCCGCATCACGCGGCAATCCAGGTGCCGTCGCGACCAGTCAGTCCAAAGTCCTTACCAGTGAGTCCACGATACTTTCGGTCCACGATCGTTCATGGGCCGGGTTCGGCCAGCCGCCGAGACCACACGCGTCGGCGAAGGCCTCGCGATCAGCGAAGTGGACGATCGTGCTGATGATGCTGAGCATCATGGCGGTTGCTTGTGCGTCCGAATCCGATCAGTCCGTCCAGAATGCCGCCGACAATCCTTCTGAAAACGCCACTTCTGAAGACGCCATTGAAAGCGCCCTCAGCCCATCAGTCGGTTCCGGAACCGCCGAACTCAGCGAGCCCAACGCTGAAGTTGGCCGAGTGGTTGACGGAGACACGATCGTGGCGATGATCGACGGTGCCGAAGAGCGGATTCGCTTCATTGGCATCGACACTCCCGAGAGCGTGAAGCCCAACTCTCCGGTGGAATGTTTCGGGAAGGAAGCATCAGCGCACCTCGCCGAATACCTTCCACCGGGTACGCCGCTCGTGCTCGTACGCGATGTTGAGGCCCGCGATCGCTACGACCGGCTTCTGGCCTACGTCTACCGGGCAAGCGATGGGTTGTTCGTGAACATGCAAATGATGCTCGACGGTTATGCCCAGCCGGCTACGTACCCACCAAACGTTGCTCACACAGATCAATTCCTGGCCGCCTCGCGGCAGGCCAGGGAAGCCGAACTGGGCCTCTGGTCGGCGTGTGAAGGCGAATAGTCATCCAGAACGCTGAAGATCGCGCAATTGCCGCCAGGCAACGAGTTCCACACCGGATCGGCGCAGGGCCTCCCTGATCTCCGAGCCATTGACCAGAAGCTCATGATGTTCCACCCGGGATGACCAGTCGTGGGCGAGCGAGCGAAGCTCGGAATGATCCAGGGCGGGAAGAAAGGCGATCTCGGTCACTCCGGGTTGGAGATCCATCACGACCCGTTCCACCGAGGCTGCATCGGTCAATCGGCTTGCCTGAATGAAGTGATCGGGAGAGATGACTCCTTCCTCCAGCGCCAGTTCCCGGAACGGGAAGCCGATCGCCTGTTCCTGATCCTTCTCAGGCAGGCGAATCGGCAGATCAAAGGTGACCGACAAGTCCAGATAGATGTCGAAGAATTCGGGGCGGAACTGAAGCACACCCATGTGAGAATCGAGATGTGTCACATCGAATCCCCAGAGAATCGCACGCTCCACCTGCGCCCTGAGTTCACGCCGGGACTCATCGAGGTCGGCATGATCCCAGCAATCCACAACCGTTCTCGGGAATCCCCCATCACCACCCAGCAACGATGGTGCCTGGGTGACGGGTCCCCATCGGTAGTGCTCGAATTCAGCGGTAAGGGTCAGGTGCACTCCCACGTCCTCACCGCGGAAACGGGCGGCTGCCTCCTTGGCCCATGGACACGGAACCATGAGGGACGCGGAGGTGGCGAGCCCATCGCGCAGCGCTGAGTAGGTCCCCTCGTTCGCCGAATGGCACATTCCCAGGTCGTCAGCGTTCACAACCAGCAGACGGGCATCGGCGCGATGGCCGAGGCGTTCGGCGATGGTCGGCATGGAACCCATGCGATCAGCGTCCCGGAATCCCTGCAAAGAGGTCATCTTCGGGCGGCGGTGAGTCAACGAGTGACCGGGCGAGAATGTAGTCATCCCAGGGATGCAGGTCCCGTGCCACATCGGTGGGCAGCCCGAACCAGAAAGCAGATTCGGGATCCACCTGGGTGGCATGGGCTTTGAGCGCGTCCTCGCGCACTTCATACCAGTCGGCGATGGGAACCAGCGTGGTCACCCGGTCCTCCTGGGAGGTGTCCTCCATTCGTTCCACCCAATCGCCGCCAAAGGGTGATTCAAGACCCAACTCCAGGAACTTCTCGTGCGCCGACATCATTCGCCTGCGGGACCACACCGTGTAATAGAGCTTCAGAGGCTGGAAAGGATCACCCAGTTCAGGATGCCAATCGGGATCCCCGGCTTTTTCGAATGCGGGCACGGAAATGTCGTGCACCCGCAGATGGTCGGGGTGTGCGTAGTGCCTCTGGTCATCGCCGTAGGTGACGATCACCTGAGGGCGATCCCTGCGTATCAACTTCACCAGACGACCGGTTGACTCCTCCAGATCTGCATTCCAGAAGTTGTCCTCACGGGCGTTGGTTTCCGAATCCGGCATTCCGGAGTCGTGATAGCCCAGCATTTCGACCTTGTCGTAACCGATGATGGAGGTTGCCGTCTCCAGCTCCGCCACGCGCACGGCCGTGAGATTCTCGGTTATCTCCGGGCGGTCCATCGCCGGATTCAGGACTTCACCGGCCTCGCCTCCCGTGCAGCAGACCAGCGTGGAGGGAATACCCTCGGCCGCGTACTTGGCCACCGTTGCGGCTCCCTTTGACGCCTCATCGTCGGGATGGGCATGAATCGTCATCAAACGCAGGCTCGAATCCATTGGGGCCACGCTAACGCGCACCATGTATGGCCCGGAAGGTCATGAAATCGCGCGAAGAATTACCGCGAAGAATTGCTTTGCCGGCGGACTAGTTTGGATCCCATGGATTCGGGACAAATGGCTGTGGCATTTCTGGTTCTCGCCCTGATCCTTTCTGCCGCCGAGATCGCTGCACCCGGATTGGTGCTGCTGCCGTTCGGATTGGGTGCGGGCGTTGCGGCCGTAGCCGGGTTCCTCGGAGCCGATCCGCTGATCCAGGTGGCGATCTTCGTGGTGACTTCAGCAGGATTCTTCTTTGCACTCAGGCCGATCGGGAGACGACTCAACGAGTCCACTTCTGATCAGGGCGTCGGAGTGAAGAGACTCGACGGGGCCGCCGGGGTCGTACTCGAGGAAATTGGGGCAAGGGACTCGGGGATGGTTCGAATCGACCGCGAAGAATGGCGCGCCGACTCGGCCCAGAACACCGCGCTCGCCGTGGGAGCCAACGTGATTGTTGTCGAGGTACGGGGAACACGGGTGATTGTGGAACCATCCGGAACCCTTCCGTGGAAACCGCCGACCTCTCCACCCCTGGGAGGGGAAAAGTGAATGTCGTAGCAATAATTGTCATCGTCTTCGTAGTCCTGTTCATGCTCGTGGTCGTGGGTGCGAGCGTGAGGATCGTGCGCCCGTTCCAGAAGGGCATCGTTGAACAGTTGGGCAAGTACAAGGAAACGAAGGAACCCGGTCTCTACCTGATCGTTCCCTTCGTGCAGTCCATGCATCTCGTGGACATGCGCGAGCAGGTGGTCGATGTGCCCCCACAAGAGGTGATCACTGCCGACAACGTGGTGGTTGCCGTGGACGCTGTCATCTACTACGAACCCACGGATCCCCAGCGGCTGATCTACAACGTCGCCAACTTCATACTGGCGGTCACCAAGCTGGCTCAGACCAACCTTCGCAATGTGATCGGCGATCTGACCCTCGATGAAGCCCTCACCAGCCGGGACAGGCTCAACATCGAACTACGCCAGATCCTCGACGATGCAACCGACAAATGGGGAGTACGGGTCGTTCGTGTCGAAATCCAGCGCATTGACCCGCCACCGGACGTCATGTCCGCCATGCACGAGCAGATGAAGGCCGAACGAACCCGCCGGGCGCAGGTCACCTCTGCCGACGGTTTCCGCGAGGCCGCAGTGATGAAGGCCGAAGGCGAGAAGCAGGCCACGATCCTCACCTCAGAGGGTGTCAAGCAGCGCCAGATACTCGAGGCGCAAGGCCGCGCCGACGCAGTGCGCGCATTGGCAGATGCCGAGCGATACCGCTTCGAAACCGTGGCATCCGGCGAGTCGGCTGCCATCCGCAGCGTCTACTCGGCAATCCACGATGGCGGGCCCACCAACGACCTCATCGCAATCAAGTACCTGGAGACCCTGGCTGCGGTCGCCGACGGACAGGCCACCAAGATCTACCTGCCGATGGAAGCCGGCGGGATGTCGGGCGCGTTGGCCGGAGTCGCCGAGTTGTTCAAGGGTGCAGGCGACCCGCCACAGGGCAAGCCTCGCAGGACGGAGATGGGCGAGAGTCTCATTCCCCCCGACATTGCGAATGTTGCGTCCATGGCTCCCGAAATGAGCGACGATCCAGAGACCAACATCCGCCGAACGCGCGAGGCCATCAAGGATCCCGTCACTGGTGCTGAACCCGGCTGGTATCCAGATCCCGAGAAAC
The DNA here is from genome assembly GCA_030621865.1 of Actinomycetes bacterium. Classification (GTDB taxonomy): domain Bacteria; phylum Actinomycetota; class Acidimicrobiia; order Acidimicrobiales; family Microtrichaceae; genus JAHRAZ01. Next base: position 3,126 of record JAUXGW010000020.1, on the reverse strand, counting down.
CCTCCAAGATGCGCTGGTGGGATGGAGACTCCTGGGCCGAGAGCAGCTGATCCTCCGGCTCAATCGATTGCTGATCCTCCGGCTCAGTCGATTGCTGATCCTCCGGCTCAGTTCCCGAGTCAGTCAGTCCCTGTTCGTAAGGGCCTCAGCTCAACCTCGCCCGTGGGATCATCCTCATCGGCGCTCATCCACCAACCACACAACTCGGCGAGTCGGTGACTGCCCTCCTGTGGTCCGGTGGCGATGAGCTCATCACCGGTCTGAAGTGTCACGTAGCCGCGTGGTCGGTACAGGTAGCGGTTGTCGCGCCTGATTGCCAGCACCGTGAAACCCGGCTCGATGTTGAGCTGCAGGTCAGCCAGACGAGCACCGTCAGCGGCTGACCTGGCTCCCACGGGAATCTTCGCCGAAATCACGTCGGCTTCACCCAGCGCAACTTTCACGATCGGATTCAACTCGTAGTCATCGGCAATCAACCAAACCATCTGATTGGCCTGATTGCCGAGCTCCTCAGCGGCCGACGCCAACTGGAGAAGCCCCCGCAGCGGCGACAGGTCAGTGTCCTTCTTTGCGGCCCGAAGGACCCAGAGCTGGAGATGGTCCTTCATCTCATCCAGTCGCTCAGCGAGATGTCTGACCTCGGCGGCCAAACCTGTGTCACGCAGGGCCAGAGCCGAGTAGGCAAGGCCCACAGCAGCTTCGGAGATGTTCTTCATCTCAACGAGAACGTCGACTGCGCGGTCCAGGTCGCTGAGGTGTCCCGCCGGTTGGGGCGGTGGGATCCAGGGTGGGGCCGCTGCCAACTCATGCAGCCGGCTGATCCCTTCCGGCGAGCCTCGGAGGAACAGCACATCGCCGGGGACCACGATCAGGTCTCCATCCACGTCTTCGATCATCCACGACTCCTCGCGGCGAACTGCCACTACCCGCATTCCACACTGCACCGGGATCTGGAGATCCCGCAACGGGCGATGGGCCATGTGTGATCCCTCTCGTATCCACACCCGGTGCGAAACCTCTTCGGCGTTGGCAATGTCGCCAAGCAGCTCCGGGGGGATACCCAACTTGTGGGTGACCAGACGGGCAATTCCCACGGACGCATTTCCGATTCCCTCAATCGCGGAAATCACCTGCATCACCGATGCCATGCCCTCAGCTTCGGCGGGGCGCCTCACGGCCATGATCCCTACCTCGCGCATGTCCTGCACCAGATCATTCATGCGCTGTTCGAGGTGCCCAACTTCGGTGGCCATGCCGGGATCGTCGAAATAGACCGCCGCATACGCAAGATCGACCATGATCTCCGAGGAGTCCTTCGCCTCGGCAAGCATGGCCCTCAGACTTCGAGGTCGTTCATCCATCAGGACTGTCCATTGCCCTCATCAGCATAGGGCCAAAGCTGCGATACGGGTCGCACAGTTCGCAGGATCGGTCTCGTCGAGTCAGGCTCTGGCGTCGCCGGATCAGGTTCCGGCCTGGCCGACTCGACCGCGGGTTGCCCACCCAGGGAAGTAGATTGGGTTCGCTTATGTCACGCAATCCGATTCTCACCGACAACGCCTTCGACCCCTCCAGCTTCGACCGGACGCAGACCCAGCAGGGTCAATCACCGGCGGAGGAGTGGCAACGCGCCCAGGGAATGAGCTCTCAGGGCACTGCGGCGGCAGACGCCCGTCTGCAACAGCCACAAGATGTCGGGCCAGTCGTCACTGACGGCCGCACCATGAGCTTGGGTGGTGTAGCCGGAGCCACCTTCTTGTTCCTCATGTTCATCCTTGCCGGCGGCTGGTTCGGCTGGCAGGCGGTTACGGAAACTGCCATTCCCGCTGCCCTCCAGGAACCCGACGGGCCTGATGCCACTGCCGCGATGGATAACCCCGGCCTCTTCTTTGTTGCCTTGTTCGTCGCACTCGGGTTCGCCATCCTCACGGCTTTCAAACCGAAGCTGGCACGTTATACGGGCGTCGCCTATGCCCTCACAGAAGGTTACGTGCTGGGCGCCATTTCCCATCTCTACGACGCCGAGTTCAACGGCATCGTGGTCCAGGCCATTCTCGGAACCCTTGGCGTGTTCCTGACAATGCTGACGCTGTTCGGCCTGCGAATTCTCAGGGTTACCCCACGTATGGTCAAGGGAATCATCGGAGCCACATTCGGGATCTTCATCCTTTATGCCGCGGGCTGGCTCCTGTCGATATTCGGCGTCGACATGCGCTTCATGTACGACTCGAGCCCGCTTGGCATCCTGATCAGCCTCGTAATCGTCGGTGTTGCCGCTTTCAATCTGCTCCTCGACTTCGAGTTCATCGAACAGGGAACCAAAGCAGGACTGCCCGCATACATGGACTGGTACGCCGCCTTCGGACTTCTGGTCACACTTGTGTGGCTCTACATCGAAATGCTGCGACTGTTCTCCCGCCTGCGCCAATGACCTGGCCAGTTACCTGACAGCGGCCGGCGTCGGCCGGGTGCCGGAGCGAGTCGATCACGGCCAGGGATCAACCATGATTGCCATTGTGGGCATCATTGCAACGGTGGAATCGCCATGGTGGACACCGACGGCTTCAGACCGGCGGCTCGGGACCGACGGCTTCAGATCGGCGGCTCAGGACCGACCTCTTGACATCGACGTCTCGAGATTGACACCGTCGACACCGAAGGTCCGGCATGCGAACCTCGACAGTCAATTGCGAGGTTCTATCCCCCGGTCGTTGACCAGTGCCAGGGCTCAGACGGCAGATTGTAGAACCCGTAACTGCTCGCGTTGGCAGCCAACCACTGGTAACCGGCACTCGAGCGACTCTTGATCAAGCCGCCGCCGTAGTTGAAGTCGATCGCCAAGCCGCGTTCGTGCAACGACCTGCCGGGAGGAGCGGTTGGAGGAGTGCACTGGGATGACGGCTTCTGGAAAATGTCGTAGTAGGTGGATCCGCAATGGGCTGCACGTAGTTCCTTCTGGAACTCAGGATCCCTGTATCCGCCTCCGGAGAGGTAGACGCCGCTGGCTGATGCCGCATTGAGGAGCCTGCGCAACTGCGATGCGATCGACTTGTGCACCCAGATCCCGCCGACACTCTGCACGTCGTACCAGGTCACCAATCCGCCGGAACTGGATCCACCAGAACT
>JAUXGW010000041.1 GCA_030621865.1 Actinomycetes bacterium | reverse complement strand
CACCAAAGCGAGGAGACTCCCCACATCGACGAATGTGGAGATGACTCCGATCAGGAGGACCCGGCGGAGAAGATTCACTGCTACTCCGCGGTGTCGGGTCGGTCTTCGCGGTCATCCGTCTCATCCGCGTTGTCCGAGTCAGCGGAACCCGTCTCATCCGAAACCATCTCGTCCGAACCCGTGTCATCCGTGTCCGCTCCGCCCGATCCGGCGAAATCTTCTGGCTGCGATCCGATCTCGGTCTCTGAGGCTCCAGCGGCGACCAGCGCCTCGCCGTGTTCGTCCCCGGTCAGTTCGTCCTCGCGCTGTTCGTCCTCGCGCTGTTCGTCGGAGCGGCGGCGCTCATCGGAGCGTGCCAGGACCACGAACAGGCCGATTCCCGCCGCCGTCAACAACCAGGCGAACCAGTCGATTCCGGTGCGTCCGTAGCTGAGGGTGACCTCGTTTTCGGTTGGAACAACCACCATGAAGTTCGGAGACACGCGGTAGGGGCCGTCTGCCCCCGAGGCTTTCCAGTTCGGGAAGTAGGACGTCTTCACCAACACCGGGCTACCGGTGTCGCTCACGGTGAAGGAGATCGAATCGTTGGTCTCCACCACGTCGGTCACCGTGACGGGATCAACCGGTACGGATTCAGCCGAGGCGGCGTCCCGGCGTGACACGGTCGGCCAGTCATCGGGTCCGGACGTGGCCAGTGGGGTATCCCATCTGGTCGGATCCAGGTACCAATCCATCGCGGGGCCGGGAGTCTTGCCGGGCACCGACGGATCGGACGCCGGGCAACCATTCGCATCCGCTCCCTGTTCGGCCTCCGAGTCTGCTTCCGGGCGTTCCTCGTCGTAAACCCACCCGTCGATGTGATCATCGCCGCCTTCGAGAACAACGGGCAGATTCTCGAGGGGAACCACCGTTTCGGAATCGGCAACCTCGAACACCACCCAGGTCCGCTCGGTTCCGTCGTTCGCGGGGTACGGGCCGGTGGAAGCCAGTTCTGTCAGATCGGGCTGGTTCCGGGCGGCCTCGATTGCTTCGTCGGTGGACGCCAGATAGTACGGCACACCCATCAGCTGGAGATGTTCCACTCCGGCGTCGATGTCGAACTCCGGGTAGGGCAGATCACGCTGCGCCCTCGACGGTTCCGGCGACAGTTCCGACTGGTTGATGAAGTGATAGGGCGTGGTGGCGGAGGCCTCGAAGTAGAGACCCTCCATGGATCCGATGCACCCATCGGTGAAATAGGGCAGGAGCATCGGAGCCATCGGGGTACCGAATCGGCCTATGTCCTTCTCGTACTCCCACATGGCGCGCCCGCAACCGTGTTCCTGACCCACCTGATCCATCATGTCCACCATCGCCCGGAATTCACCCCAGGCGGGTTTGCCCTCGAGTCCGGTGAAGTTGTGGGTAGCCCAACCAGATGCGTTGTTCAGATCCTTGAACGTGAGGCCCATCCACTCATAGGCCGCCTCCTGGCCTCCCTCTCCGGAATCCACCTGAGCCGGTTGACCTCCGGGAAGAGCCTGGAGGGAGCCGAGGATGTACACCGCGGCGATGACCGAAGCGACAGCAGCCCCGGTGACGGTCACCCAGAGTGGTTCGGTGTTCTGGTGGCGCAGATCGCCGACCACCAGCGCAATCGCCTTGATCACGAGAGCAATTGCCAAGCCGGCCAGCAAGTAGAGAATGAGGTAATAGAACGGCAGCAGCCGCGCGTTCCAGAGGCGGTACTGGGGAAGGAACACGAACGCCCAGCCGAAGGTGGCGAGCAGCAGTGTGAGGAACCAGCCCATGCGAACCCGGTACACCAGCGAGAGGATCATTCCGGCACCTGCGAGAGCGAACCAGAGGTTGCGGTTGGCCATGTCGAAGTGCTGAGTCTGAGGCCAGAGGTAACACGCGTAGTTGGTGTACTTCTCCCAACCCATGTCGTTGAGAAATGCGCTGTTCAAATAGAACGGAACGAACCAGAAGGCCGAAATCAATCCACCGACCGGGATAACCACCGCGCTCCACTTGAGTGCCCTGCGGTCGAAGCCGCCGAGCATCACCAGGGCAACGAGTGTCGCCACCACTGGGAAGGCCTCCGGAACAAGCCATAGAACCAGTCCGACAAGCACCACATGCTCGAGTCCGATCCAGCGACCAACCTTTGAGCCGTCCCACCAGGGTGTCCGGTCCTCGCGGCGGACCAGCACGATCACAACTGTGGCGATGAACACGAATATCGCCGGAATCAGGTGATTGAGAATGACCAAGGCGAACAAGAGCGCGCCAAGGGCTCGGTAGCGTCCGGTTTCGATGCCCTTGAACAGCACCGCCAGATACAGCACCGCGAACGTGAGCGAGATCGAGAAGGCGAACTCACCTGCCATGGTCGACAAAATGTTGCCGCCGAGGATCGAGAATCCACCCTCGTAAAGGAAGAAGGTCGCACCGATGGCGAGCAACGGGGCCCCGGGAAACGGAACCTTGGCAGCGCGGCCCAGAGCCATGGCCGCAACCGGCAAGGTGACCAGACCTGAAACGGCCACAAGCTTGAAAGCGATGTTGTACGGAAAGTCGAGCAGCAGCACTGCCACGAATGCCGCTGCGACCCAGATCAGAATCCGTGAAAGTCGGGTATTGACCTTCTGCGTGAAGAAGTAACCACCAGCCAGGACGCCGATGGCAAGCGGAATGCCGAGCAGCAGGGGGATTCCGGCGTCGAGCCACACGATGAACAGCGACGGCACCACCATGTAGAACACGAACGCCGGGAACCCTGCGTACCAGTCAGGTGTCCACCCGGTCAGCCGGAAGTTCGGAAGCAGCTCGGTCTTGAGGTACTCGGGAGCCCAGACGTGAGCACCCATGTCGCCACCGGTGGGTGTGGTGTCCTGAAGCAGCAGTTCTCCACCGACGGTGAAGAACACGACAACTCCGCAGCCGATCGCGATCACCCAGGCGACGAGAATCTGCCACTCATGGGTGTCCATGGGGGCGAAGCCGCGGAACCCTGTGCTTGCGCCGGAATCGTCGGCTGTGCGCTCGTCCGGGGCATCACCGGACTCGTCAACAGTGTCCTCGTTCGCGGCAACACCGGACTCGTCGGGCTGCTCCGAACCCCCCAGATCATCTTCCATGGCCGTCACATCGTGGCACGTTTGCCACTGCGAGGATAAGCGGCACCGGATGGGCTGCCGCTGCACTCAATCACCGCGCTCGGTACGATCCTGCTCAGTCCGATCCTGCGCTCAGTTCGTGCCGACGTACAACACGATCACGGTGGTGGCGTTGAAACCCACGTGTGCCCATATGGATGGTCCCAGCCGCTTGAACCACAACGCCATGGCGGCCAGCACCAGACCGAACACGAACAGGCCGAGGAATTGCAGGGGCTGAAAGTGCATTGCAGCAAACAGCGCAGCCGACAGGATCACGCTGAACCACCCGGGAATCCCGGACTTGACCAATGACTGCAGAAGCAGGCCCCGATAGAAGAGTTCCTCGACAATCGGAGCACCAACCGAAACCATCACGAGCAGTACCAGCCAACCGACGTTGCTGGTGGCACGGTCAGCCAACTCCTGTGCAGGTTCGGCCAGCTCCTCGGTGGAGATGTCAAGAATCCTGAGAAGTGGGAAGTAGATCAGCGGCAGAAGGACCAATTGGCAGGCGATACCCACCGGAAGCCCGATCAGCGGGTCCAACCAGCGGGCTTTCCATCCGAAGTCAGCCAGTCCCCCACCTTTGCGTCCTGCCAGCCAGGTGGCACCCACCAAGCCCACCCAGAGCGGAATCTGCAGCAACGCCGTTGCCCACATGGGCGGTTGGGTTTCGGCGTCCCAGCCGGCCAGGCCGTACACCAACACAACAACTGTGAGCGAGAGGATCTGCGCAACGACGATTCCGCCGAGAACGTCACCGAGCCCCCAACTTCTCCGCCCGGGGCCGACTCCGATACGACCGGCCGGAGGCATCCCGCCGGGATATTCAGTACTCACGGATTCGACTCACGGATTCGACTCACAGGCTCGCGACACTACGGCAGGGCAGCACGCCGGGAGAAGAGCGGGGTCGAGAGAAGAAACCGCGCTCAGAGAAGATGGTTCAGGCGGAAGATCGTTCAGGCGCCGACAAGGCGCAAGGTGTCACCTGACGGCAATCGTTGGCCCGGATTCTGCTGAGGATCGGTTGAGCGACGCTCCGCAGGATCGCGACTGAGGTAATCCCCGCTGGTCACGTCTGCGACAACCGACACGGAACGAGTGTCGTCCAGCGTCCAGCCCCTCGGGACCTTGACGCGTTCAGAATGCATGGTGCAGAGATCATGGATCATCGGGTGGCCCTCGGGCTCGAGGTCACCCATCCAGACAACGCTGTCCGAATATGCATACGTCAGGCTGGCCGATGCCGCTGAGGCACATCCCGGTCGCGCACACATCCTGCTCACGGCGCAAATGTACTGTCACCAGACGCCGGAACCGCGGATCCTCTCTGTGGAGAATCATAGAAAACGGGTCTTCTGGCCATCCCCGGGTGCCCCGCGAGATGTGTCGCGGGCTCTGGCCTTCTAACCTAGAAGGATGCCGAAAGAGCACAACGACCCCCAGGACCCACAGAAGGGTTCGAAGTCGGGCAAAGACTCGGGAATGCCGACGTGGCTGATCCCGATTCTTCTTGCCGTGGTGGCTCTGGTGATGGTCAGCGCCCTCACCCTGCCGGACCGCGCCGGTGAAGACATCGAATACAGCACATTCGTTGCCGAGGTCGAAGACGGAAACGTCAAGAGCGTCACCTGGGACAACACCAACCAGAAGATCACCGGCACCACAACGAACGACGAGGAGTTCGTCACCACCGGACCGGTGGAGCCGCCGCCAGAGCTTCAGACCCTGATGAAGGACAAGGGAGTGGAAGTCACCTTCGAGACGCCACAACCCAACTTCTTCACTTCAATGATCCCGCTGCTTCTGCCATTCCTGCTCATCATCGGTTTCTTCGTGTGGATGCAACGCCGGGCGCAGGGCCAGATGGGCGGCATCATGTCGGTCGGGCGCTCCAAGGCCAAGACCTACGACACCGAACAACCCGGCACGCTCTTCACCGACGTGGCCGGTTATGAGGGAGTGAAGACCGAGGTCCAGGAGGTCGTGGAGTTCCTGAAGGAACCGGAGCGCTTCCTCGAGATCGGGGCCCGCATCCCCAAGGGTGTGTTGCTGGTCGGCCCTCCAGGAACGGGCAAGACTCTGATCGCCCGCGCCGTGGCCGGCGAAGCCGGCGTTCCGTTCCTCTCTGTGTCGGGCTCCGACTTCATGGAAATGTTCGTCGGTGTCGGCGCCAGTCGGGTTCGAGACCTGTTCGAATCTGCCCGCAAACACGGTCGGGCCATCATCTTTGTGGATGAGATCGACTCCATCGGCCGCAAACGTGGTGCCGGACTCGGTGGCGGTCACGACGAGCGTGAGCAGACCCTCAACCAGATGCTCAACGAGATGGACGGCTTCGAGAACACAGAAGGCATCGTGATGATGGCGGCCACCAACCGGCCTGACATCCTGGACCCGGCGCTGCTCCGCCCCGGCCGGTTCGATCGCCAGGTTGTGGTTCCGCTGCCTGAACTCGAAGACCGCAAGGCCATCCTCGCCGTGCACATCCAGCACAAGAAACTCTCCCAGGACGTCGACCTGGCGGTTGTTGCCCGCGGAACACCCGGTATGGCCGGTGCCGACCTGGCAAACCTGGTCAACGAGTCGGCCCTCACCGCTGTGCGGCGCGGGTCGAAGGTGATCGAGGCCCGGGACTTCGAGGAGGCCCGCGACCGTGTCCTCATGGGACAGCAGCGCGAGTCATTGGTGCTGACCGGCGAAGAGAAGGAAATGACCGCCTACCACGAGGCTGGTCACGCACTCTGTGCAGCTCTGCTGCCCACCGCGGATCCGGTCCACAAGGTCACGATCCTTCCGCGCGGAATGGCTCTGGGTGCCACCCAGCAGCTACCCGAGGAAGAAAAGCACTCATACAGCCAGGTGTATCTGGAGGAATCAATCATCGTGTCCATGGGTGGCCGGGTGGCAGAGGACCTCGTGTTCGGTCACCGCTCCACGGGCGCCGCCAACGATCTCCAGGTGTCCACTGATCGGGCCCGCAAGATGGTCACCGAATTCGGAATGAGCGACCGCATCGGCCCTCGGGCCTGGGGCGGCTCAGGCCCTGTGTTCCTCGGCGACGAACTCACCTCACATCGCGAGTACTCCGAGGAAACAACCACCCTCATCGATGACGAAGTTGAACGTCTGCTTCGTGAAGGCGAAGAAAGCTGCCGTACGTTGCTCGGCGACAACCGCAAAGCACTCGAGCTGATCGCCAACAAGCTGCTGGACGAGGAAACCGTGAGCGGCTCCGAAGTGAACCGGTTGATACGGGTGGCAAAGGGAACCGAACCCGACATTCCGACATCCTCGCCCACGCCGTCCACTCCCGCAGCCCCTCCGGCGGCCGGCACCGGGGCTTCCGCACCGGTTGTCGCTGACACACCGCCGCCGCTGCCTCCACACCTTCAGCCGCAGCCGCGCACACTGCGCAGCGGCGACATCGAGCCCTGACCGTCCGGACTGGCTCGCAGGCTCGGGTGTCGCAGGAGCCGACGTCCTCGAGATCACCCGGTTCGATGTCCCCCCGGTTCGGCACGGTCGACGTCCGCGCCCTCCGAATGGCCATCGCCTGATTCCGCAACGTCGGAGCAATCGGCGGGAACTGATCCGGGCTCGCGAAGTTCGGCCACCGCACCCCAGAGATGAGTGGCCGAAACCGGGCCGATGAAGGACTTCTCAACCACACCATCGCCGTTGGCGATCACCGCAATCGGGACTGCGTCGATTTCGTAACGGCTGTGAAGTTCCGGGTGCGCTGTGACTTCCACCTCTGCCACTGCAACCGCATCGCTGGTGAGAATCGATGCACGAGCAACGGTCTCGGCGCACGAGTTGCAGGTTGCCGAGGTGAAGATCACCACCAACCACTCGCGGTCGGCTCCCTCGAAGTCGTCACGGTTCAACTGCACCGGTGCCTGATGTGCGCCACTGGAAACAGGTGCCTGGGCGCTACGACGCGAAAGTACCGCAGAGACGCCGATGGCGGCAGCCACCAGCACGATCACGATCGCCAAAGTGCCCACGGGTCAGTCCCCCGAGATGATCAGGTCCGCGAGATCACTCACCCGGGGAATCGCCGGCTGAAGTGAGAAGTCCGAGTCGTCGCTGAACACGATCAGGCGGTCCACAACCACATCGGTTGAGGCGTCCACGAGCACCGAGAACGTCCCGGTGACACCGAGTTCCTCGGGTCCCAACGCGATGCTGTCGTTGGCGGGAATCTCCACTTGCTGCGCACTGTCAGGGCTTCCGGCGACACTGATCTCGGCCTGGGCGATGCCGTCGGACGGGTTGTGGATGAACACCGCTGAAGTCCGGTTGTCACCTTCGGCCAGACCGCTGGCGATCCATTTCGGTGTTGCGGTTGCCGATCCCGGACTGCCCGTGGTGCCGCTCGTGAGCCCGGGACGCAACAACGCGGTGGAGTCCGGTGAGTCAGCGGTCGCGGATTCAGTACGGGCTACCACGATCGGGGCGCCTCCGGACGATTCCACCTCAATTGCGTGGGAACTCGCACCGGGAATCCGGGTTTCGGCTTCCAGATCCACGAACGAGAAGCGCAGACCGGGAACCTCCAGCACGAATGGCTCGGGAATTGCCTCGAGCCCACCGTATGGCAGCACCTGGACCACGACCTCGGCGGCGTCCTCCTCGGGATTGAGAACGACAACCTTCTCGCGGGTTGATGGATCCACCATGCCCGCGGCGAACGACCAGCGCGAGGCCGCAATCCTCGATCCGGCCATCACGCGGACACCCTTGGTGAGAAAGTCGGTGTTGGATCCATCGAAACTCTGGCCCAACTCCGCAACCACCGTCCCTGACCGCGTGACCACTGTGGCAGCGAACTGGTCTCGACGTTGCACCACCGCACCGATGTCCACCACTCGGGTGGTACCCGAGGGAACCACCACACCCGAAAGGTCGCGGGGAATTCGGACCCCGGTCTCCAGGGCGATCTCGATGTCCACCGCGGCATCAGCAGGGAAGGGATTGAAAATCGAGAGCAGGGCTTTGGAATCTCTGGTGGTGGCCACGGCCGGGAAATACCACTCCGAGGCCGAGAATGGAGAACACGCCACCTGATCCGCTCCAGTTGAGGAAGTGAATCGATGCTCAACCGCTATTGGCCCGTCGGGAGACTCGATCATCACCGAATACGCCGGTGATCCGGCGACGTCGCCAACGTTCACCGACACGGTGGCGCCTGCCGGCACGTCGACCGGATCCAGCACCTTCGATGGTTCGTCGCTGAACGCAGTCAGCGACACGGTGACAGGTTCATCGGAGGCGGAGGTGATCAACAAGGCGTGACCAAACCCTTCGACACCGATGTCCCGTGCGGCACAGAACCATGTACCGCCGGTGCCTGAGGCCTCACCGACGACTGCGGGCCCGGGAGGTCTGGGAACCTCGACTGGTTCCGCCTCTTCACTTCCGGGCCACCAGGCAACCATCAGCGCAGCAAGGCCCAGAACCACCAGGGCTGTGACTGCTCGCGTGGCCTTCACGATTCCTCGCCTTCGGTGCCGTCGCTGCCGGCCGTGCCTTCGCTGTCGTCAGTGCCTTCGGTGCTGATGATCGCGACGTCGTCCGGGTACACCACTGACATCGGTTCATCTTCCGGGTTGAGCGCCGCGGCACTCACAGGACTTTCATGCACCGCCCAGTCCTCGAGGTCGCGCCCCGGATCGTCGACCACCACCACAGGGGCTGCTTCGGTAACGACTCGCCGCCTTCGCGCGGTGGGCATGGTGCCTCGACGGAAGGCAAGGATGGTCAACAACACCAGCAACAGGATCTGCAGCGCTTGTATGGCGCGAAATGTGATCGGAGGGGACCATTGCAAAACCGCATCGCCGCCTTCAGCACTGTTGAAGCGCTGACCCCAACCGAACAATTCGACCCGGTCGGTTTCGCCACCGTCGACCGTCATTTTCCAGCCGGGATCACCAGTTACCGATTGGGCGATGTCGCGACCGGCATCGAGGTTCGCGGAGTACGAGGTGGCGAAGCCGGGCGGGAACACACCCTGAGGTTCTGTCAACTGGCTTGCGAGCTGATCCTGAAGCTGCGGTGAGCCCTCAACTGGCAGAGCCAGTTCGGTCACGTCCGTGGTTGTGGGCCAGGGCCCGTTGACCTCATAGAGGCTCACACCCACACCGGTTGGAATGAGTCTCAGATCCAGCTGCTCCTCGAGTGCTGAGGTGATCTGATCCGCGGCGTGCGATTCATGTTCGGCGAAGGGACCCGGAGCAGGGCGATCAACCACCACCACATACCGCACCGACATCGGAGACAGGAGCTGCCCGAGTCCGCTTGTGCGGCCCTCGAGCGCAGCGGTGAGGTACGACTGGAGGGCTTCGATTCCCGAGCCGCCGTCGAGTCGGTAACGCTGCATCATTTCCGGCGACAGACCGTGGCTGAGACCGAAGTTCACTCCCGGAGCCTCATCCAGTTCCCAGCCGGAAACCGGCAACACGTCCGAGTCGCCGATCCACAGGGCACGCTCATCCGCGCTTTCATCCACAATCGACAGGGAACGATCGAAGTCACCTTCAGGCAGATGCCACCGACCGCCGGTGGATGAACCCAACAACGGTATGAACCCGATGAACAGGGCAGCGATCCCGAGGAAGCTCAACAGCTGTCGGTAGCCGAAGTCACTTTCCACGACGTCATATTCGAATGCGGCCGGACCCATTGCGGCGGACACGGCCAGGCCGAGTGTCAGGGGAACCAGGAACAGTGCGACCCCGGCGCCGCCGGCCCACTCCGCACGCGAGGCCAGAATCGCCCCGAGCAGCGACAGGAGAATCGCGGTCCAGCCACCCAGCGACCAGCCGAGGCGCCATTTCCGACCGGTGAACAGTGAGACAGCAGCGGCAAACACCAGACCCCAGCCCAGAAACCCCATGTCGGTGGGTCCGATGGAACCGGTGAGCATGTCGGCTGCCGACGGCATGGCACGGCCCGTTTTCCAGATGCCGGTGAAGGTTGCGAGATCTCCGGAACGGATTCCTTCGTAGATCCATGGGAACGCCACAACCGCAGCGAGGAGCAGCGCCACCAGAAGGTTGCCGATTGCCCTGGCTCCCTCCCGCCCCTGGCCGGTAAAGGTCGGCCCGAGCAGCACGGCGATACAGGCAAGGGTCACGATCACGGCGCCGATTGGTGAGATGGCAAACACCAGGGCAAGCATCAACGCCGTGCCGGCAAGTCGGGAACTGCTGCGAGCACGGGTGTCATCAGCCTCGGCGACCGGATCCACACCGGCTGCCGAAGCAACGCGACGCAACACCCAGGGAGCGGCCGCGTAGGCCACCAGGGCCTGCAAGCGAGCTTCGCCCATGGCGTTGAGAGCGATCGGTGATAACCCGTATACCGCAAGCGCAACCGCGCGTGAACGCACTGAGGGAATGTGACGGAACAGACGCCAGACACCCACTGGGCCGAGCAGTAGTGGCAACAAGATGAGTAGTCGGCGGGCCGCTCCCACCGCACCCAGGAACAGGGTGCCGAGCCAACCCATCGTGGGAACGATCCCGGGTGGGATCGCAGCCTCACCCAGACCGGGGCGGCGCCAACTGTTCCACCATCCAGAGAGCCAGTCGCCGGCCGAATCGCCTGCAGAGATGAACTCGCGCATCGAGGGCAAAGCCCCGAAGATCAGGCCACGCGCTCCGATGAACATCACCAGGACTGCGCCGATGCCAACCACGAGGGCCAGACGGGGCGGTGTGTCACCGGTGAAGAGTTTGAGTCGGTCCCGCCCGGCGCGAGTCGCCGCAGACATCCGGTTCTCACCATCGGAACGGCGAGTGAGGTCGCGCATTCTCTGGCTACCGCGCCTGATCAGCGGCTTGTAAGTGGAATCTGGGACCCGCCGGGCTCGAGCCACCGCACGATGTGCGCCAATCAGTTGTGGGGTATGCAGGATCGTCCAGGCCCAAGTGACCATTACGTCAGCCGCGGCGCGGAACCGCCCGAGAACCATCAACGTGAGCCACTCGGTGATCGAGAGGATGAATCCCATCGGAGCTACTCGGAGCAGGGTTCTGAACTGGTAGTTGACCAGCGTGGAGCGGGTCTCATGGCGCAGGATCAGTCGGTCCTTGACCTCCGTGGGTCGCCGCTGTTCAAACTTCCCCCGATGGGCAACCACCGCACGAGGGCAGAACTGCACGGCCGCACCGGCATCGAGGGTCCGCCAGCACAGATCCACGTCTTCCCCGAAGTAGGGAATTCGGGCCTCGAACCCGCCGATGTCGGCGAACAGGTCAGCACGTACGAGCATGCAGGCGTCGGAGACGGCAAAGACCTGGCGCTCGGTGTCGTGCTGACCCTGATCCAGCTCTCCCGGGTCAACCAACTGGGTGGCAGCGCCATAAGCGTCCACCCCGATTCCAACCGATCGCAACACCGCGGGATTGTCCCAATCCACGAGCTTCGGTCCCACCACGCCGGCGTTGGCCCGAAAGGCCTCTGCCACCAGATTCGTGACGGTGTCCGGTGCAAGGCGTACGTCGTCATGGCAGAAAAGCAGGAACGGCGCACCTTCGATCGACCGGAGAGCCTCATTGGCGGCCTCGGAGAACCCGTCGTCGGTCTTCAGTCGTTTCACGAAGGCTCCGGGCGCAACGTCGGCGACCCGCTCCGTGGGGTCATCAAGGCTGCCGTTGTCCACCACGAGAACCGAGAGTTGTTCGTAGTCCTGGTGGATCAGGCTCGTCAGGGATTCCTCGAACCAGTCCCCCGGGTCCCGCGTGACCATTACCGCAACCACGGGCGGCGCACCCACGCCGGTGGTGGGTGCCCCAGAAGGAGTTGCCACGTTCTCCGCAATCGGTTCCGCCGATGGTGCAGCGGGTGCCGCGGACTCGTCGACGGGCGCGCCGGCATCAGCATCGCTGATCGGCATGTCGTTCAAACCCGGCGGGTCTTGGGAGGAAATCTCCGACTCCTTCTGATCGCTGCGCGAGCGCTTCCCCGCTGAGGACTCCGGATCACCCGAACTCGGTGATCCCTTGGCGGCCTAGATCGTACCGCGCCCGGCCCCGAGACTTCGATCCTTGTGGGTACCTCTCTGGGGGTAGCTGTGATCCAATTCGCAACGCGGTGTGTGAATCCCAATAGAGTTCAGCCCAGATGCAAGCGACGACGCGGGACTCACCATGAAGGCCATGATCACAGGGGCGGGCGGTTTCGTCGGCCACCACCTCCAGCAACACCTGATCGACTCCGGGGACGACCCCATTCCGACCGATCGCTCAACAGATGGCCTCGACATCCTCGACGCGCCTGCCCTCATCGAACGATTCAAGGCAGTAAAACCCGAGGTCATCTATCACCTCGCCGGCGCTTCGGATGTGGGCGGTTCATGGCAGACACCACAGGCCACCTTCCGCGCCAACGCAGAGGGCACACTCAACGTCCTCTGGGCGGCCCGCCAGGCCGACGTTGAACGGATTCTCACCGTTGGATCAGCAGATGTGTACGGCAAGGTGCAGCCCGAAGACCTTCCCCTGACCGAAGAGAGCCCTCTCAGTCCGGTGAGCCCCTATGCGGCCTCCAAGGTCTCCGCAGACACGGTTGCCCAACAGGCTCACCTGGGATTCGGACAATCAGTGGTTCGCACCCGACCTTTCAATCACCTCGGGCCGGGCCAAAGCACGCGATTCGTGGCTCCTGCACTGGCGGAACGCATCGCCCGCAACGAGGTCACCGGAGACGGCGTTCTCAAGGTGGGAAATCTCAGCCCTCGACGCGACTTCACCGACGTTCGCGACGTCGTGCGGGCCTACCGGTTCCTCATGGAAGGCGGAGAATCCGGCGAGGTGTACAACGTCTGCTCGGGCAAGGCCATCGCCATCGAAGAACTCGCCAATCAACTCCTCGAGATGGCCAGCACCGATCAGGTCCTTGCCCCCGACCCCGAGCTTGCGCGCCCCGTGGACATTCCGGTTCTCCTCGGAGATTCTTCAAAACTGAGGACCCACACCGGCTGGGAACCCCAGATTCCGCTTTCACAGACCCTCGAAGACCTGCTCAACGACATGCGCAACCGGGTCAAAGCCGACTGAAACCCGAATGGCCGGGCGAAGGCGATGCGGTCAACCCAGCTGGTCGAGAGCGGCGGCGAGTCGCTCTGACTCGGCCACATCAGCCGAGGCGCTGCGAAGAGCCGCGAGCTTTCCCTGCCACTCGCTCCGCACCCGGGCGGCAACGGCTCTCGGTGCTCCTTCAAGCCAGCGGAGATCCCTCTCGAGCAGAGCCAATTGAAGATCCACCTCGGTGTGGCGATTTGCCACCGCCGGGAGCCGCTCGGCTTTGGCCACCGGATAATCGGTGTCGGCGACGAGATCGTGGGGCTCCATGTGGAATATGCCGGCGAGCAACACGATCGTGCGCTCACCCGGAACACTTCGAGCGGACTCGAGGTTCGAAAGCGCAACCCTGGAAATTGCCACCCGTTCGGCCAGATCGGCCTGGGTCAGCCCGCTATCAGTGCGCAACGACGCAATCCGTTGACCAAGGTTTGAGGGGGATGGCTGGGCTGTCGGCATGAGAAACGAGAAATTCCGGGTGTTGTCAACTGGGTTGACAGACATCCCTGACGATCAATCGTAGAACTTGGACATGCAGAAACGCGCACTCATCACAGGAATCACCGGCCAGGACGGCTCGTATCTGGCCGAATTGCTCCTCGATGAGGGATACGAAGTTGTCGGAATGGTCCGCCGCTCGTCCACGGTGACCTTTGAGCGGATCGCCCACATTCAGGACCGTATTGCCACCGTCCACGGCGACCTTCTGGATCAGGCCAGCCTGATCGACCTGCTCCGTACCCACAGGCCGGCCGAGGTCTACAACCTCGCCGCTCAGAGTTTCGTGCAGACCAGTTTCGGGCAGCCGGTGCTGACCGGCGACGTAACCGCACTCGGAGTCACCCGAATCCTTGACGCCATCCGCATCATCGACCCCGGCATCCGGTTCTACCAAGCGTCCAGCTCTGAGATGTTCGGCAAGGTCATGGAGGTTCCCCAGAAGGAATCCACACCCTTCTATCCCCGCTCCCCCTATGGGGTGGCGAAGGTCTATGGCCACTGGATCACGGTGAACTACCGCGAGAGCTACGACCTGCACGCCTCCAGCGGAATCCTGTTCAACCACGAGTCACCACGTCGCGGACTCGAGTTCGTGACCCGCAAGATCACCAACACCGTGGCAAAGATCAAGCTGGGCCAGGCCGACGAACTGCGCCTCGGCAACCTGGAGGCCAAGCGTGACTGGGGCTTCGCCGGCGACTACGTGCGGGCGATGTACCTGATGCTCCAGCAGGACAGTCCGGATGACTTTGTGATCTCCACCGGGGATACCCACTCGGTACGCGAGTTCTGCGAGGTGGCGTTCGGTCATGTCGGACTGGACTACGAGGATTATGTGGTGATCGACGAACAGTTCTTCCGCCCGGCCGAAGTGGAATTGCTGGTCGGCGACGCGGACAAGGCACACAAGACACTGGACTGGAAACCAGAGGTTGGGTTCCAGGATCTGGTCACCATGATGGTCGACGCTGATATCGACCTCCTGTCCGGAAAACTCAGGGCCATCGGCTGAGGCCTCCGGGATGATCACCGTTCTGGCGGGTGGAGTCGGGGCAGCAAAGTTCCTGATCGGGCTCCTCGAAGAAGTCGATCCGGAAGAAGTCACGGCCATCGTCAACGTGGCCGACGACACCACCATTCACGGCCTGCGCGTCAGTCCGGATCTGGACTCATGCACTTACACGCTGGCCGGAGCCAACGACACTGAGCGCGGCTGGGGCCTTCGGGGCGAAACCTGGCTCGCGATGGAACACCTGCGACGGTACGCAGAATCGAATGACGTGACCAACGGTGATGCCGCCGGTTGGTTCAACCTCGGTGACCGCGACCTCGGGACACACCTCTATCGAACCTCCCGACTCGCGGCCGGGAAGACCCTGAGCGAGGTATCGGCTGAGATCACGAAGGCATGGGG
>JAUXGW010000246.1 GCA_030621865.1 Actinomycetes bacterium | reverse complement strand
CTGAGTCCCGCCACGGTGGCCCAGGTTACGGACTTCTACGCCGCCGCCCACGGCGGACTCGAGACAATGCTCCAACAGACGAGTTCTCTGCTGTCCAATCTGACCGGCAGCGCCGCGGTTGTCACCGGCGAGCCGGGCGCCGCCGTCACGATTCGCTCGATCCAGCTCATCGACCTGCACCCGGAGACGTTGATGGTCGTGCTGGTCACGAGCAGTGGTTCCGTGCTGAAACGTACGCTCGACGTTCCCGCAGGGTTGGATTCACCCACTGAGCTGGCGAAAGCACAGGCCATCCTGGGTGACAACCTGATCGGGCGGCCACTGGCCCATCTCGGGATCTGGCAGCCCCCGCTGGATCAGCCCGGCGGAGATCTCGCCGCGGCCACAATTGCTGCGGCGTGCACGGCAGCCGATGAAGCGGGTGCACAGGTCTACGTCGAGGGAGCGAGCAGCATTGCGGAATCATTTGACGCACGCGAGACGATTCGTTCCGTTCTCACGGTGCTCGAGAAGCAGTTCGTCGTGGTGAGCTTGCTGAAGGAACTCGTCGAAGGCGGGATGACCGTGGCCATCGGCAGCGAAACGGGAGTGGCAACACTTGCAGAGTGTTCACTCGTGGTCGCGCCCTATCACTCCGACGGAGGGCAAGTGGGCGCGATTGCCGTGGTGGGGCCCACCCGCATGGACTATGCGAGAACCGTCTCGGCTGTCAGTGAAGTGAGCCGTCAGCTGAGCGGTCTGCTCAGCGACGGCAGGAAAATGGGAACAGATGGCTGACTATTACGAACTCCTCGGGATCACCCGAGATGCCAGTGCGGATGAAATCAAGAAGGCGTATCGTCGTTTGGCGCGCGAACACCATCCCGATGCCAACCCGGACGACGCAGCCTCGGAACACCGCTTCAAGGAACTCGCGTCGGCCTACGAGGTCTTGTCGGATCCACGCAAGCGCGCTCAATACGATCGCTTCGGCCCAGAAGGTGTTGTCGGCGGTGATCCCTTCGCTGGTGCAGATGGCTTCGGTGACATTTTCGAGACGATCTTCGGCGGTTCCGGCCCATTTGGTTCCGGAGCGCAGAGGGGTCCAGTCGGTCCACCACGGGGACCCAACGTGGAGACCTCGGTGACGATTGACTTCGCAGATGCAGTCTTTGGCGCCACAGTGGAGGTCAGTGGTCGCACGGCGGTGGACTGTGCGGTCTGTTCCGCCACGGGTGCTGCGCCGGGAACCTCGGCAGTTCAGTGCAGCGGCTGCGGTGGCAGCGGTGAAGTGCGCTCAATTCGCAACACACTCCTCGGTCAGATGATGACGACGGGTGTCTGCAACACATGTGGCGGTTCCGGCCAGGAAATCGCCGAACCGTGTGACATCTGCAAGGGCGACGGTCGCGTGGTCACCGACAAGGTCTGGGACGTGGACATTCCCGCGGGTGTCGACGAAGGACTCACCGTGAAGCTTTCCGGTGAGGGGGCTGTGGGTATCCGTGGCGGCCCTCCCGGAGACCTGCTCGTTGGGCTTCGTGTGCGGCCACACGACTCGATCGAGCGCCAGGGAAACGACCTCGTTGCGTATCTCGATGTTCCGGTCACACAGGCCTTGCTCGGAGCCACTGTTTTCGTGGACAGCCTTGACGGCCCGGAGGAGATCGAGATGCCGCGCGGGACTGAATCCGGCAGCGTGTTCCGGGTTCGGGGACACGGAGTTCCCCGACTGCGTTCGAGAGGTCGCGGAGACTTCCTGATTGTCACCAACATCGACGTTCCGGAGAAGATGGACGACGAGAGCGAAAGACTTCTGCGTGAGTTGGCCGAACACCGCGGTGAGTCAGTGGCTCCCGCCAGTGAGGGATTCATGTCCAAGATTCGGTCCGCCTTCTCCTGAGTCGATGGCCCGATCCGACTCATCTCCCTGGCGGAATTCATCCACCCAGGTGTTCGTGGCAGACCTGAATGATCCGCTGCTCGACAGCTCCGACCAGCATCATCTGGATCGGGTCCTGCGCTTGAAGTCCGGCGAAGTTGTGTGCGCCGCGGATGGTCGGGGGTCGTACCGGATGTGTGAGTACGTGTCCGAAGGACGTCTGGACCCGATTTCCGAGGTGGCGTTCGTTCCGTTCACGAAGACTGCGCTGACCGTCGCCTTCGTACCCGTGAAAGGCGGCAAACCCGAATGGGTGGTTCAGAAGCTCGCGGAAATGGGGATGAACCGGATCAAGGTGACCCAATCGGATCGATCCGTGGTGCGCTGGAACGCCGACCGGGTTGACAAGAATCTGGCTCGACTGCAGAAGACAGCCGAGCAAGCGTGCCGTCAGAGTCGTCGACTGTGGATTCCCGAGGTCACTTCGTGTCGGTTCTCCGATCTGGCCGATGCTCCGCTGGCTGACATGGATGGGCGCCGCCCCAGCCTCGGTGACCGGGAACTGGTGGTTGGTCCCGAAGGGGGTTGGAGCACCTCTGAACTCCGGGGCCGGGATCGTGTCAACCTGTCCGACGGAGTGCTGCGGGCGGAAACGGCGGCCATCATGGCTGCCGGAACGCTGAGCGCCCTCCGTCTTGGTCTGCTTGGCCCTGATCTGTCATGATCTCACTGAGAGTGGTCGCCGGGTTCGGAGGCCGCTCCAGGTGACGAGGCAAGGATGATGATCACGATGGATGTGCAAGAAGATGAGCAGGCGGCGGAGAGCTACGGGCGAGCCGTCGGCGAGCGCCTCCGGGTGATACGCAGGCAGAAGCACTTGTCACTTCAGGAAGTCGAAGCTGACTCGGATCAGGAGTTCAAGGCATCGGTCCTCGGAGCATACGAACGAGGAGAGCGTGCGATCTCGGTTCCGCGGCTGGCGCGGCTCGCCGCGTTCTACAAGGTTCCCGTTGACCAGCTGCTGCCCGGTGGTGACGAAGAGACCGAACGCGATGCCGAGAGGCCCGGAGCGAAGATCGACTTGACCCGTCTCGAGGGCCTCAGCGGAAACGAGTCCGTGATGCTCACTCGTTACCTGCGAATGATTCAGGTTCAGCGCCAGGATTTCAACGGCCGAGTCCTGACCATTCGCCGCGATGACATGCGGGCCATCGCCTGCGTCCTGGGTGTGCCTTTCGACTCTGCGGACGAGAAGCTGGCTGACCTCGGACTGCTCCTTCCCTGACACAGATCATCAGCCAGAGCAGGCGAACTCGGCAGGATGGATGCCCGCGGAGGCCATAATGGCCCGCATGCCTTCCGCCACACCTCTCGCCACCACATACGCCGAGGCCCGGTCGGGATTCCTCGAAGCAGTCGACGACGCCGACGGACGGCTGACCAGCTACCGGTGCCCGGCGACCGGTCGCGAGGCCGAGAATCTGACGCTGGACGTGGCCGCGTTCGGACCCGAGAATGCCGACGCGGCGATCCTGATCGTGTCAGGTACCCACGGGGTCGAAGGCTACGCCGGATCGGCTTTGCAGCAACGGTGGCTGCGCGGCGGTCGGCCCCACGTGGCCGACGATGTCGCCGTCATCCTGCTCCACGCCCTCAACCCCTACGGATTCTCCTGGGTTCGCCGGGTCAACGAGGACAACATCGACCTGAACCGGAACTTCCTCGACTGGGATGCTCCGATTCCCCACAACGACGACTACGACGACCTGGCTGACATCCTGGTGCCGGCGGACTGGAGCGAGGAAACCCAGGAGGCAA